>NZ_JAUBQH010000107.1:0-8545 GCF_036701145.1 Microcoleus sp. Pol17C6 | reverse complement strand
GCGCCCATATATTGAGTTACCTCAGTAGATGTGTTCTCTTTCTTTACTTATTTTAACATAGTTCGGTTTTTTGGCGCCGACCTACTTACTCTAATTCAGCAACGCCGACTTTTGATTTCCCCAGATATCATATTGCGCTTTCTTGTCCCATAGATAATTCTAAAAATTAGGGCGATTATCAGTTTAGCTTGGATATGGTTTTGCTGGAGATATGCAGCCCAAATCTATCTGCTGCTTGTACTTCAATTAAAATCTTTGCGATCGAAGGCTTCGCTCGTCTATGCAAGTAACATTTGCAGGGGAAAGTTCAGACTAAACGCCTTCGGAATTTACGATCGCTCACCAGCACTTGTCTCATCATCACTCAACCGTATTAGACAAACTCTCAAACCACCGAACTAAGGTACGGACATCCTCAAGCGCTCTCCGCTAACCGAGCGCCATCGCCCATCCAATCGCCATACTCCCCATGCTCGCCTGTCCCCCACACTATGATGTACTCTAGCCCCGGATCGATCTGCACGCCAAACCCACCGCTAGAGAAGTTAAATACTGCGTAGAGGTCGTCTGGCCCAACAGACCATCGCAAGAAAACGACGCTTGTCGCCAATGCTGGGAATTCGTTGAACACTTGAGCGAAGAAACGTTGACTGAATTCAGGAGTGTTGGCTAAAGCAATGTCTTGTGGCAGGCTCCACCACTGGCCCTCTGTCTCACGACCACAGCGAGGATCGTATTCTGGAAACTTGTCCATATCTCGTAACTGTAGGGGAAAAAGAAACCCAGCCTTGCTTAATCAGGGTATGAAAAAAATAAGTCGAAAATCCAGAAGCTTTGTAGATACTGGTTTCTAAAATTTGCATATTTAGTCTTTCATACCGTAAATCAGCAACGCGCGGAAAACAAAATTTTGATAGTTGGCGATCGCATACTTTCCCCTAATTCAACTGAGCGCGTAAAGCTTCCCGTCAGAGCCCGTAGTATAGATTACCCCCTCCGCGATCGCCAGTTCAGAGCATAATGCCGTTCCTATGGCAAACTTCCATAGTTGTTGTCCTGTCAGAGCATCTACTGCATAAACATTACCGCTAAAGGTTCCTAAGTAAACAATTCCGTCAGCAATAGTCGGAGGTGTTTGTATGTTAGTATCCGTTGTAAACTGCCACTTCTCTTCCCCAGTTGTGCAGGAAAGTGCGTAGAGTGTATGAGTATTTTGGCTGATAGTATAAACTGTGCCATCAAAAATCGCCAGATCGTGTCTCAACGAGCCTTTTTCTGGACTAAAGTTCCACTTCACCTCTCCAGTACGGATATCTGCTGCATAGAAATTTTTCTGTCCAACCAAGTAAACTGTTCCATCAGAAATAGCTGATAAGCGATCGTCGTACTGTTGAGTTTTGAATTGCCATGCAACTTCTCCTGTAGCGAGAGAAAGCGCATTTACGTAATGATAATTGTGTACTAAAACGATTTCATCATCTATCAAAGGGCAACCGCTAGATAAGGACACTTGGGCCTGCCACTTTAATAGTCCATTCCGACACGACAGGGCAGAGAGTTTGTGAGATCCGTCTTTGTTTCTGCTGTAAACATAGATTGTGCCATTAACAACAGCAGGAAACTCAGCGCTGCTGAGTTTGATAGACCACTGTTCTTGTCCAGTCATCGCAGAAAGTGCATACAAAGAATCACCTCCGATGTAAACCATGCCATCAGCCACAGCGGAACAAGAATAAGTTGTTTTGTCAAACTGCCATACTTGTTTTCCAACTTCAGCATCTATAGCATAAAGATTAGAGTAACTGCAGCCGACATAAACTATTCCATTCGCGGCAATCGGGGGGGATGATAAATGTCTATCCAGCGAGAATTTCCACTTCAATCCAACAACCTGGTGAACACCTCTAGTAATGTAAACACCAGTTTGTTGTGGATTGGCGCGATACATAGCTCCATCTGAGCTAATTGGAGGATCTGCTAAAGGCTCTCCTTGAATTGAAGCATCTGAAAGGATTTGGTTAATTAGTGCTGTTGTAGTATCAATTGCGTATAGATAACCATCTTCACTGCCAAAGTAAACCACTTCAGCAGCAATAGCAGGAGATGAAGACACTCCACCCATTGCTGTGAACTTCCACAGTTGCTGGCCTGTAGTGCTGAATAAGGCATAAAGATTTCCGTCTTCACTGCCGAAATAAACTATTCCCTCAGCCATACTAGGGTAATTGATGTTCCAATCACCACGGTAAAAAGTCCATTGTAATTGTCCTGTTTCTTTGTTGAGAGCCAATAAATATCCCTCTCTAGTGCCAATGTAAACCATGTCATCAGTGACTAACGGACTTGTGCAGATATAACCGCTTGTTTGGAATTCCCATACAATTTGTCTGCTAGCACTATGTAAAGCAAAAACTGAACTTTTTGTAGAGGAATAGTAGGACGGACAGCTAACATAAACTATTCCGTTAACAACCACTGGAGCCAAAAAACTGAGATTGTGTTTGTTGAATTGCCACTGTACCGCAGATGAAGCACTATCTAGTGACCAGAAACTACCAAATGCAAAAATGTAGACTGTGCCATCAGCAACAGCAAGAGAACTAACTCCATTGGGTTGCTCAAATTGCCATATTACTTGCTTGGTAGCAATATCCACAGCTTGGAGATAACCCTGTACGTTCAGAATAGGTGTGCAAGGGAGCTCGGTGTTTGACCCGTGTATTTCCGTAAAATTACTGGCTACATAAACAACACCATCTGCTACAACGGGCGATGATTCCACTACGCCTGGGGTGGCAAATGTCCATTTAGCTATACCTGTTTTCAGGTCTATTGCATACAACTGATTATCGTTACTGATGTAGGCAACATCATCAACAATTGTCGGTGGCGATGGACGTAAGAAGGCATTTTCAGACCCTTCCCCTTCTTTTGGTATTTGAAAAGTCCACTTGGCTTTTCCATTTCGGCTATTAACTGCATAGAAAGTACCCTGGTCATTTATAACGTACACTACTTGATTAATAACGACTGGAGAAACACGTATTCTGCTTTTTGTATTGAACTTCCACTTTAATCCATCGGGGTGATGAACTCCGCTACCATCATATAAACCCATACGCTGTTCCTCTAAAGACGGCCGATGATTTCTTTGGTCTAATTTTTTTATATGAGTAAAAATGACACTTATTCTAGAAAAAGGAAAAATTATTATAAACTTAAAAAGTTTTAAAGTCTCCACAATTAATCCTGAAATAAATAAAGCCAAACACAAAAAATATTGGCTCATGTAATCACATCACTTCTGTCATAATCAACTGGCACATTGGCAACTGACCCGCAACCCGCAATCACTCAATCCTCAGCAAATTTGTTAGCTTCACACAAACAATCCCTTGGAGAATCATTAAAAATAGCCCCGTTGTTTTAGGTCAAGCTTCATTATGCTTCATCCCGCAAATGGGTAGCTGCCAGTTCCCTCGCTGCGCCTGAGTATCTGCTTGATTTTGAGCGTTTCTCTGGAATTGATAAATTCGCATCTCACCCGACCCAACGACCCTACCTCACAAGAGCGATCGCGCCCCCATCAGGAAATTTCTCGTTCAAACTCTGATTGAAATAATACTGACACCAAAATTCTGCTACTTCCAACAACATGGGTACGGATTCAGCAACGATACCCGAACCCGACTGCAATCCATAGCCTTCTACATATTCTCTAGCTAGTTTGTAAGCCCAATAGGGAAAATCTGTCTCTACAAAACAGCGCAGTGCATACTCTAGCTTTAGTAAATCTCCACTGCGAACAAAGCGCACCGTTGTCCACCTAAAATTGCGGTAGTCATCCCCTTGCACCCCATCAATGTCTCTCAATAAGTTTCTCAAAGATTGCCGGCTTTCGTAACTAGGGTTTTCTCGGTAACTGTCCATCAGTGAGATCGCTTCATCCACTAATTGTTTTTGCTGTTCCCATTCTTCCTCCGTAAAATGTTCTGGACAATTCGCCTGATTTATCTGCTGCTGCACCAGTCGAGCAATGTAGAGCGCAAACTTTTCGGCGACGAGTTCATCAACGCACAGACTTTTGATACTCGTCAGCCTGGTTATCGGTATGGCAAAGCGAGCTTTTTCAACTTCTTGGGTGGCTTGAATCCATTTTTGGATTTTCTTAGCAATAGCAAGCTGTTGTTTGTTTTGTTTCATTCTAAATTGCCGACTATTAATATCCTGATTGAAGTAACGCTCCAGAGAGTAAATCTGTTAGTTTGAGTGTAACAGCCCACTGGTTTAAGTAAGCGATATCGAGTCGTTCCCCTTGCACCTTCAAAACTCCCAACACATCCCTCCACTGCTTTTGGGAACCGCCAGGAATTAGTTTGTACCAACTGAGTTTTTGCAGGACGATATCTTCGGGTGAGTAGATGTAAATTCCCTCCTCTGTTAAACCGCTAACAGGGAAAAGTTGGCGTCGGCTCATCACGGAAGCCGAAAAAGGGTCATCGCTGCCCATCACAAAAATATCTGCTTTCTCCATCGAAGGCAAATAGATGACATTGAACGATGATTCGCGGGGTGCTGTTCTTGAATTGGCAATCGCTTCAGTCACAGCCGACTCGCTTATGTAAAACTCGCCTGACATGGCATCAATTAGTCTCTGTGCTGTTCGCGATTCCAGGTCAATTACTAAGTCCAAATCTTGCGTAGATCTGTTCTCTCCCAACAGCGAACTCGCCACCGAACCTCCCACAACATAGGGAATATTCAGCGGTAGCAAGATGCTGGCTATTTTTTGCGCTAACAGAATCGGATCAGCAATCACGAGTTCGCCCCAATCTTTACTGTCTGATAAAACTTCTATCCACTCAACACCCAAGCACCTTTTAATAAATTCTTGCCGAACTTTTGTCTCAGCAGCATTGGGATACTGGTTCTTTATTCCAGATATTGCCAGCCTTCGCACCGCTTGATTGAAAGCGCAAGTCCGCTGTACTTTTTGTTGGGGCGTTAACTGTCGCAATAGCTGAAACATCAGCACGTCCGCCTCAATGCTGGTATCGATAGATTGCGGCTTGTATCTTGACTTGACTGTGACTGTTGGCATTGGCGGCATGATGCAATCTTGCTCCCAGGCAGAGATTTCAAAATTATATTACAGAATCTAAATTTTTCAGACCGCTTTATAACAATGATATTTTTCCTTAATTATAATGAAACTTTAACCCTAAAAAGACTTGCTATAATGATGTCCAAAGCAAAGGCGATAGTTACCCGAGCTACTAACCAGATGCCAAGGTCTAGACATTGTAAGGTTTAATTGTTCAACGACCAATTCTGACTAAGACTTTTTTCACACAACTGTTCTTGGGAGAGATGAAGATATGGACTTAAATCAAAAGTCGAGAAATCATCGATGGCGAGGGCGACTAATAAAAGCTGGAGGGGGTATTCTACTAATTTTCGGCACAGGTTTAAGCGTTTTTACCTGGAAAGCCTTCTCACCACCTTCTGTTAATCGACTACCACTTCCCAAAACTTTAGTTTCTCTAGAATCACCCGAAGGACAACAGCTATTGAACCAGAGCAAGAGCAAACAGGATTTTCAACCGCTTAGCACCCACATTGAAACTCAAAAGCGTCCCGCCTATTGTGGTGTGGCTAGTAGTGTGATGGTTCTGAACGCACTCGGCAGCAAAAAACAGGGATATCGCACCCTAACCCAAGACACCTTTTTTGACGGTCAAACCCAGAATATCCGTTCTTCTTATGCCGTTACTTTTTCGGGCATGACTCTTGATGAATTAGCTGCTTTGCTCAGAAGTCACAACGTCAAAGTTGAGGTCTACTATGCGTCGGAGACAACACTTAACCAATTTCGTACTCAAGCTAAAGCCAACCTTAACCGTTCTGGCGACTATATAATCGTGAACTACCAACGCTCTGTTTTGGGTCAGGGTAAAAGCGGGCATATTTCTCCCCTCGCTGCCTATCACGAGCAAAGCGATCGGTTTTTGATTGAAGACGTAGCCAGCTATAAATATCCGCCTGTATGGACTTCTACTGAAAATCTTTGGAAAGCGATGAATACTACCGATTCTATTTCCAAAAAGACACGGGGCTATCTCGTTGTGCGCCAGTAAAATAGAGAATTAGGCATTGCATAGCTGGGCTTCAACCCTTACTCAAAAATGACAAAACTGCGGGTGCGACCAAAAGTAATTGGAGTATTATGCTATTTTTGATTTGAACTTTATCAGTTTTGGAAAAGCACTGTGTCTAAACTTTTTGCCGTTGTTGTAGCAACCATTCCAGAGTATTACGACTACAAAAACGCTCACCCCGAACACGACCCCAATCAGCTAGCTTGGTTTCGCGAGCAACAGGACAAAGGAATACTACTGTGAATAAAGCCCGTTTTTTCCCCATGATGGAACAGGGCTTTGGGTGATTCAGGCAGAAAATGTGGAAGAAGCTCAAACAATTGTTAGCAGCAGTCCCCGCGCCCTGGAGGGTATGTTAGCAGAATCTACTAGAGTAGTGGAGTGGCAGGTGCATATTGGGTGCGAGCGTTTTGGGGATAGTAAATAGGTAGGGGCTATATTTGCAATTACTCATTCACCTCCAAAGAAGAACCATTGGGCTTGCGCCGTGATAAATGTATATTCTCTCCCCCTAGGCCGCCGAGCGATCGCGGAATCAGAAAATATAGACACCGCCATTGCGAACTCAGGTTGATACTATATGTTTTGAATCACCACTTATCCATGTCTTACCAAAAATTGCCGTAGTGTGAAATAGGAGTATCATTGCATAAAGTTACAATCCATAGGCAACAGCTATGTCCAAACGGCAAGCTTGAATCGGCAGTGCAAACCACCTCATATTGATCGGGTTTATCAACATCGCAAAACTTCAGCCACATGATGTCCCAGACACTTTCAGTCTTGTAACAATCATTTAACTGAAGAATCACATCTTTGACTCCGCCTTTAAAAAAAGTACCTGATTTTATGTTAACTAGATAAGCTTTGACTGTTGGCTCAACGGTACTAAATAAAGTTGTTGAGAACGCGAACTACTGCTTTTTCGAGCGTTGGATTAAGCCCATTCGCATCACCAGCAATGTATATCTCCAAGCTCTCAAAGTAATCTGGTAACGCTATAACAGCAAGCCAATATCCCTTACTCGGGTCGTAATCAAGACGCTCGCAAAAGCCTTTTATGTTTTCCAGCATGACTTTATAACTTTCCACCGCAAATCTTACCCTAAGCCAAAGTTTAACTATTTAAACACGCTATAGCAGCTCTCAACACTCGAACTGCCATCGCCTGAACCAAACTTGCTGATTCCTAGAGCGCTACGTTAAGAAATACCCCCGACGGATGCAGCAATGCAGCATTTGCGGCAAACTTTCTGGTATCGGGTCGGGTATACACCAAGCATGAAGATAGAACGGCACGGCCAGGCGAAAATCCTTACGCAACAGGAAATCGAACTGCTATTTAACAAAGGTTTGCAGACCTCACGCGATCGCACCTTGTTTGGAGTTTGCCTCTACACCGCTTGTCGGATTGCCGAAGCTTGTTCCCTGGAAGTCATCGATATTTACACTGCCAGAGGTACAGTCCGACCTACAATCAACTTCCGCAAGGGCAACACCAAAGGCCAGCTCCAAACCAGAACGATTCCAGTCATTGAAGATTTGCGGAGTCTCCTGACATCTTGGAAACCCCACGCAGGTCAGACTTATTTATTCCCCGGTCGCCACCATTCCCACCACTGGAAGCATCTGCACACCAACTCAGCGGATCAGATTTTGAGAGAAGCGTTCGAGCGAACTGGCATCGAGGGAGCCTCCACCCACAGTTTTAGGAGAACCGCCCTGACTCAGATGAGCAATGCGGGTATCCCATTGCGAATTATTCAAGAAATCAGCGGTCACAGTAACCTCGAACAGTTGCAGCATTACTTAGAGGTGAAGCCGGATCAAGTCAAAGGAGCGATCGCTTCACTTTCCATGCTTTCCTACACGGGGAAAGCTACATTTCCCCCTGTAGAGGATGAATTGCCGGCTGTGCCGTTACCGAGGGAGCAACTGTCACAAGCGCAATCCGACGCAACTGAAGAAATTCCCGACTGGTGATCGGCTGACTGTAAAAAAAGGGATGCTCCAGCAGCATCTGCTGGCTAGGAGGTGCTATACCATCCGTTTAACGGCTCTCATAGTGTTCCAGAGAAGCTCGTGCCAAAGCCTGAGATTGGTTTACGGCATCATCACCAACCGAAAGTTGAGCACTCTCGTTACGCTAGAAAAGTTCTTTAAAGCCCTTAAGCCCATAAAACAAAGGCTCCTAAATCAGAGGAGCTTTAGTTTAAATATGGTTCCAGACATCGAGCTATTTTCGAGATGCAGTGACGGGTCAAATATCTTCGCCACATGGGCGTTTAACAAGCCAAAAGTTGTCAGGGTAAAAAACGCTGAAGACTGCAGAGAATTAAGTCATCAATCACCATGTAGAAAGAGAGGTCAAGCCCTCGGTCTATTAG
>NZ_JAUBQH010000106.1:0-8878 GCF_036701145.1 Microcoleus sp. Pol17C6 | reverse complement strand
ATGATGTAGCAGATGGTGGCGCTCAGGAGGGTAGGAATCATCAAGACGCCGAACCAACCTACATAAATGCGGTTGTCTGTGCTTGTTACCCACTCGCAGAAGCGTTCCCAGACATTGGCGCTTTCGCGCTGCTGTAAGGTTGTTGTCATGGTTTTATGATTGCTGTATTTGGTTGTCAATGTTCGGATGATGTTTATATTATTAACGGTGTTGTTAAGGTTTGTAAAGGGGTTGAGCGACAGTTTAATTGATAGAAGTCATCAGCTAGGCTTATGCAGTCATGGGATATGAGGGATGGTGGCACTCGGTGGCCGTGTTTGCAAGAGCGGACTCAAAAGCGCACTCAAATATTCAGCAGTATTCGAGACAAAGCTTTGAAGTAGACCTAAGATTTACTGGCTGTCAGCTTTGCTTTCAATGACTTGCTGAACCTGTGAGGGTACGTTCGACAAGAAATTTGGCCCCGTCTTTTGTTTCAGTTGCTTTACCGAAACTCGAAAGCTTTTCCATTTTCCGGCAGTAATCTTCCAGGTCACTCCAAACGCCCCTGTTGAGTTCTGGGATTTGGGGCATCATGTTGGTCATCAGGAAAGTGCTGCTGTTATCGGCTTCATTACGGGTGCGATCTGTACTGGGTGCAATGTGTCCCCGGTCGTAGCCGCTGCCGGTGTAATCGTTGGGTCGCACTTTGTACCAAGCAGCGGGGAGAGCATCATCGGGGCGGAAGTTGTCCTGGCGATCGGCTGCCCCAATCCAAGAGCGGTTCAGTTGCCACGATACCCAATTGGCGGTCTTAGTTTTGCTGTTGTAGGAGAGCACAAACTGTGGCTTCACCATTAAATAGTGTCGGTGCTGGCAACACTGGATGTGGCATTGCTGGGATTGCCCAGCAGCAAGTTGGGGTTGTTGGTTGCCGAAGCTACGGGATTCTGCGCTGTGGGTTTCTGCACTCTTGGTTTAGGAGAAACTCGCGGCAGTGAAGATGGCGGGGCTGATGTCAGATTGCAGCCAGCAACCATCTCCAAAATCAGAGCGATCGCCCCCAACTGCCGTATTTTCTTCATGCTGCACCGCTCCCTTGCGAGTCCAGTGCCAGCTTACCAACATACGCACCCAACAGTAGACGAACTCAAGAATGCAGCGATTGACGGGAAAGGTAACTGCTGCAAATAAGAGAAAAAACTGATAACGTTCAAACATTCAAATGTTCAAATGTTCAAACAGTTAAATGTTTGTATTGGCACTAAGCTGCTGGAGGTATTGAGCGACGGACTTTTCAACCAGCTCGCTGATTTCTTCACCTGACTGTGCGGCAGCAGATTTAAGGTCGCGGTGCATTTGTTTGGGCAGGTAAACAGTAGCCCTGACAAAGTTTGGGTCTTTGCTTTTGGGTAACGCCGGAGTTGGTGCGGGTTCGAGGTCAGGTTCGCCGGGTTTGAGTTTCTTGGCCTTTAACAAATCATCAAAGCGGCTCATGGCAATATCTCCTTGCCGACAGCGGCATAACAACCCCAAGCAGCTTTGGCGTAGGCATCCTTGACAGCACTTACGGGAACCCCGGTCAGCGCGGCTTTCTGAAATACTGCCAGCCGCCTGATCTCAGCTTTAAATATCGGCAACTGGGCTTTCTCGATCGTTCTGCGAGACTCAATCCCGACTTTGCTAGGAGCGGGCGGGATGAGGGTGAGCAAAATGCGGTAATTCGATTTTAGGGAATGCAAAGCTTCGACCATTTGCAGCATCGCAGTGAGGGCCATCGCATCGGGGGAACTCGGTAAAATCAGCAAGTCACAACCTTCTGCTACAGTTTTGAGTTCGTCGGGGTCGGGTCTGGCCGGCGTGTCTATCACGATGTGCTCGTAATCTCTGGCAAAGCGAACTCCTTGCTTTTCATCCACCACTTTGAACGGGAGAGAACCCCGCGCAGCCCAATCCAAAGCACTGCGGTTGAGGTCGCCGTCTACCAAGAGCGTAGGCGCTTTGGTTTGCAGGTAAGCCGCCAAGTGCAGCGCTGTAGTTGTCTTGCCGACTCCGCCCTTGAATGAGGCGATTGTCACGATCATAGGTATACCGATACGTTGATTAACTCAACTTTACCTCTTAATCATCTAAATGTCCAAACATTTGAATGCTTGAATGTTTTAAATGATGCCGTATCTTGCCAGTTATAGGGCGGGTTGGCTCAGCTAATTAACGATAACAACGTAGCGCTCGGTTGCAGGTGATGGGAGGAGGTGGATCTTCCCAAAAATCAAGCAGTTGCTGCACTGCGAGAGTCTGCTCCCCATTCGCTCTCTTGAAGGTGTGATACTGTCGCGGGTCGCATCACCTGCGGTTGATTTAATCATCTAAACGTCTAGATGTCTGAGTGAGTAATTTAAGATTTATGCAACTGGTACATGGCGATGAGCGCGCATAGCGAAGGTATCCCGTAGGAAATCGCCCTCAACCTTTCTGCTACACGCTCCTGGGCGCTCAAACGAGCCAAAGTCTTTTGATGGAAGCTGCATCGCCAGCACCAACATCCACAGCATCACTAACACCCGAAGCTGCATTGGCAACGCTAACACCACCGCACGACCCGGATGTTGTTAGAGGACGGGTTGAAAGACGTGGAGGAATAAAAGCGATCGTCCTAGCCCGCATCAAGGTAGTGGAAAATTTCTCCAAAACTTCAAAATCTTGTAGCGGGCTGGTGACATAGTGGCTAGCAAACTAACCGCCCGCCCCCTCATGGATGGAACCCTACACATCAGGGCAAAGAGAATACGCTAGTTTCTGTGAAAGGGTGCTCGTGCTTATCCAGCCCACGATCGCATTGATGCGCCTTCAATCTATCAATACTTCGGACTGTTTCTGGAACGATACTACAAGCTTTACAAGGCAAGGATCGTAAAAAAGTCGAATCAAATGTCGCGTCAGGGGTGGAGCTGGCGTTGATTTAATGTTCCACAGCGGCTCAAAGTCAAGCGAGAGCAAGCCCTTGGGTCATATAGCAACAGTCCTGACTGTTGGGTAAGTTAGGTGGACAATTATCGCTTGGGTTCTCCGAAAAAAATATTTAGCAAACAATCTGGCGAACCATCCGGACAAACAAAATGAGGAATGTATCTCTTGACTAATGTAGATATTGCTCAGCTCAGGAGAACTAACAGTGAAAACCAAGAAGCAATCCCAGAAACAAGTAACAACCCAGCTACAGGTACATCTACCTATTGTTACCCTGACCGAAAAAGATATGTCTTCCGTCAACGGCGGAGGTGCATGGCATTATTAATCAACCTCTAAGGTTGCTGTAGGAGGGACTAAGCGAAGGAGGAATTCAACCTGAGCTCTGAAAATGAAGGAAGTAGTAAAAAACGACTTCTTTTCCCTCCTGTTTGTTAATTTTCTCTAAAATACAGACGATTTTATAATGGACACGAAAAAGCAACACCAAAAACAAGCCAAAACATTGCCTTTGACACAACTGCCTATTGTCGCGCTGACCGAAAAAGATATGTCTTCCGTCAACGGCGGGCGGATCGGTATGCCCGGTGGCAGCTAGAGCAAGCTTGCGACCGCAAAAGATATGTCTCCTGTCAATGGCAGTGGACATATCAATGCAATTTAGAGGCAAGGAACCTCTAAGCTTGTTAGTCTGAGGGTTAAGGTAACGAAGAATTAAACCCTAGTTGTGAAAACAATTAATTTCTTGATACTTATCTTTCCCTCCAATTTCTTACAATTCACTCAAACGCCGAGGATTCTACAATGGACACTAAAAAGCAATCTCAGAAACCAGCTAAAACATTACCTTTGACACAACTGCCAATCGTCACCATGACCGAAAAAGATATGTCTTCCGTCAACGGCGGCAGCGGTTACGCATGGACAAGTTAATCAACCTCTAAGGCAACTTTAGGAGGGACTAATGTAACGAGGACTTAAATCCTAGTTATGAAAAAAAGGAGTAAAAAACGACTTCTTTTCCCCTCCACTTTGTTAATTTTTTCTAAAACGCAGAGGATTTTATCATGGACACGAAAAAGCAAGACCAGAAACAAGCCAAAACCTTACCTTTGACAAAGCTGCCAATTGTAACTCTGACCGAAAAAGATATGTCTTCCGTTAACGGCGGAGGTTACAATTCATGGGCTGGTTAATCTACCTCTAAGGTTAGTGGTAGGAGGGGCTAAGCGAACGGGGAATTCAACCCAAGTTCTCTGAAAATGAGGGAAGTAGTGAAAATTACTAATCTTCCCCTCCAATTTGTTAAAGTTAACTAAAAGATGGAGGATTCTAGAATGGACAATAAGAAGCAATCCCATAAATCAGGCAAAACCTTACCTTTGACCAATTTGCCAATAGTGACTCTGACCGAAAAAGATATGTCTTCAGTCAACGGCGGAACTCAAAGGATATGGAGCGGTTGATCGATAAGCTGTCGCGCATTTAAATTGTATATTCAGGGCGAGCGGGACGCCCACCCCACAAGAGTTTGATGGTTTTTTAACATACAATTTAAATGCAGAACAGCTTAGCAACTGACCGAGTAAAGATTGGCGCTACCTAGTAGCTGTTCAAAAGTCTAAAAAGTTAACCCGGAGAGGATTGCCCTATTGACAAAAGAGCAATATTTCTATTTCCTCTCCGGGTTATTTGTTTATTAGCCAGCATCCTGGTGCTCTACCCTTGTAAGTATGTTTAGTGACCCCAACCCAGACTTGCTCCGCCCAGCCAAAAGCGATGAATTTCTGCCTCCCATAAGTATTTGGACAACCCTAGGCGGTATATTGTTAATGGGAAGCGTTGGTGCAGCCATCACCCTCACTGCTGTCACGAAATACAACATCACCGTCAAAGCTCCCGCCACAGTCCGGCCTGTTGGAGAAGTTCAGATAGTACAAGCAGCGACAGAAGGCAGGGTCGAAAGTATTTCGGTGAAAGAGAACATGGCGGTAAAACAGGGAGATGCGATCGCAGTTATCGACTCCTCCCAATCTTTGACTAAAAAAAGTCAATTACAAGGCAATATCCAGCAAAATCAATTGCAACTGCGACAAATTACAGCTCAAGTTACCGCTACAGAGGAGCGAATCGCAGCAGAAAATTGGGGAATGGAACGCGCAATTGCTTCCGCCGAAGCCGATTTAAGCCGCAACCAACAGGAATATCGAGAACGAAAACTGACTACAGTTGCCGAAGTTGAAGCAGCCGCAGCTAATTTTCAATTAGCTCAACTAGACAGGCAAAAAGCCCAAGAAGAATTGCAAAAAGAACAGGCTTATTTACTAAAAATAGGGGCGAATTTAAAAGCAGCAGAGGCGAGTTTAAAAGCAGCCGTTTCTAAGCAGAATCGCTATCAGCCGCTGCGAGAATCAGGAGCGATTTCCCTCGATTTACTAGAAGAAACCCAACGAGCAGTTGAACAGCAAGAACAAGCCGTTGCTGGGGAAAAAGCAGCGGTGGCAACGCAACGACAAGCCATTGAAAGCCAAAGAAGAACCGTTGAGAAACAACAGCAAGCCGTTGAAGTAGCTGCCGCTAAATTAAAAGTCGTTCAAGCTGCCCTTAATCCTAGCGCCGCACCTGTAGCAATCGCTTCTGAACGAATTGCCCAAGAAAAATCTAAGGGCGAAGCAGGTTTGGCGATGTTAAAAAAAGAACGAGAAGCGCTAATTCAAAGCCGCCATGAAATCCAAAATCGAATCAACCGGGATCTGCAAGAACTCCAACAAATTGGTATCGAACTCAAAAAAACGATAATTACCGCCCCCGCCGACGGTACTATCCTCAAACTGGAATTGCGAAATTCGGGTCAGGTGGTACGTCCTGGAGAATCCATTGCCCGCATTGCTCCAAGTAATGCCTCCCTTGTCATTAAAGCTCGTGTGGCAGTTCGAGATATTGGCCGCGTTCGAGTCTGCAAAGAAGAAAAAGTGTCAGACTGTACGCAGGGCAAAGCTCAACTGCAAGTTTCTGCCTATCCTTATCCCGATTACGGCACGCTTAAAGGTGCGGTAAGGGCGATCGCTCCCGATGCAATTACACCTGATAGCCCGGATGTGGGTGCAGCTACTCCCTACTACGAAGTGACCCTTCAACCTGAAAAACTTTATCTAGAGAAGAGCGGCCATCGGTATCCCATCCAATCGGGAATGGAAGTTACAGCAGATATTATCTCCACAGAAGAGACGGTACTTACGTTTATTCTTACAAAAGCAAGACTGCTGACAAATTTATGATAGAAAAGCCTAACTAATCCTCTAATTGATGGAGTTTTGTTGCTTGTTTTAAAAAATAATTTGCGTACAAACATTCACAACTTTCTCTAAATCGCTGACATTCTTTCAGTCCCTATTTTAGCATTTGATTGAAGCCGATGCTTGTGACAAGAAACTAAGTGTCACTAACTTCATCCAAAACTTATAAAGACACGATGAAAATAATGAATCTACGCTGGCATATTCTGTTGGGTCTGAAATAAGAATGCTTAGATTGGTTAAATATCCTTGTGTTTTACAGCTTGCTGAATCTGACTGTGGGGCAGCTTGCTTCGCTACCGTTGCTAAACATTACGGGCGTACCTTAGCAATCAGCCATATTCGGGAACTGGTAGGCACGGGGCAGCAGGGAACCACGCTGCTAGGGCTGAAGCGGGGGGCGGAGGAGCTAGGTTTCAATGCTCAAGGAGTCAAAGCCTCACCAGAGATTATTGACCAAATCGACGCTCTTCCCCTACCTGCAATTATTCACTGGCTGGGATACCACTGGGTAGTTTTGTATGGGCGGCAGGGCAAGAAATACGTCATCGCTGACCCGGCTGTCGGCATCCGTTATTTATCCCGCCATCAGCTAACCGAAGGCTGGCAAAATTACATCATGCTCTTGCTAGAAGCAGACCCAATTCGCTTTGGAGAGCAACCAAACGATCGAATTAACATTCTGGGACAATTTTGGCAGCGCATTTGGCCTTACCGAGCCATTTTATCGGAAGCGCTGTTCCTCAATCTTTTCTTGGGTTTGATTACTCTGGCTTTCCCGTTCCTGATCCAAATTCTCACTGATGATGTGCTGGTGCGGGGAGATACCAAGCTGCTCAACGGTGTCATTATTGCCACTCTAGTCATGAGTTTGATCGGTAGCGGACTGAGATTGGTGCAGTCAAATTTGATCGCACATTTTGCTCAACGGCTGGAGTTGGGGCTCATTCTCGAATTTATTCGAGCAATCCTGCGCTTGCCGCTCACTTATTATGAAACTCATCGCAGCGGTGAAATCATTAGCAGACTGCGAGATATTCAACGCATTAGAAATATAATTTCTCAGCTTTTAGTTACTTTACCCAGCGAGTTTTTTATTGCTGCGGCTTCTTTGGGTTTCTTATGGTTTTATAGCTGGAAACTGATGCTGCTTGCCGCCTCAATTGCAGCGGTAATGACGCTATCGACGCTGGTGTTTCTGCCAACTCTCCGGCAAAAAACGCGAACAGTATTAGCCGAAGACGGTGAAAACCAAGCAATTCTGGTAGAAACGTTTAAAGGAGGACTCACGCTCAAAACAACCTCTGCCGCACCTCAACTGTGGGAACAACTTCAGAGTCGCTCTGGCAAAGTAGCCAATCTGACATTTCGCACTATCCAGATTATGGTTGTTAACCGCACCTTTTCTGATGTAGTCTCTAATCTCGGTAGTGTGGGTATGCTTTGGTTCGGCAGCCAACTGGTGATTTCTAAGGAAATCAGCATCGGTCAACTGGTCGCTTCTTATACCCTGGCGCAAAATGTAATTCGCTTAATGGCTGATTTGATTGTCATCATCAATGAATCTATCTGGATTAGAACCGCTGTGGAACGCCTGACTGAGGTCACTGATGCCAAACCTGAAATGCAACCGGGTGATGTCAAAAAGCCTTTTGTAAAACTTTCTGAAAACGCTGATATTGTTTGCACCAACCTTAACTTTAACTACCCCGGTCAAGTTGATTTAGTCGAGGATTTTTCTGTGACGGTTCCCGGCGGTAAAGTCGTTGCTTTAATTGGAGAATCGGGTTGCGGAAAGAGTACCTTAGTCAAGCTCATTGCGGGCCTGTATCCTTTGCAATCGGGCAATATTCGCCTGGGAATTTATAACAGTCAAGACCTGGCTATTGATTGTCTGCGCCAACAGATTATTCTAATTCCTCAAGAACCTCACTTTTGGAGCCGCTCGATTCTCGCCAACTTTCGTTTGGGTTCCCCTCACGCTACTTTTGAGGAAATCGTTACCGCCTGTCAGCTCGCTAAGATTGATGAATTTATCAGCAAACTGCCTGATAAATATCAAACTGTTTTAGGCGAGTTTGGAGCCAATATTTCTGGAGGACAGCGACAGCGGCTCGCTATAGCCAGAGCAATTGTCACCAACCCACCAATCCTGATTTTAGATGAATCAACAGCGAACCTTGATCCAGTGAGTGAAGCCCAAGTCCTAGATGGGCTCTTGTCTCACCGCCAAGGCAAAACTACGATTTTGATTAGTCACCGCCCTAGAGTCATCATGCGGGCTGATTGGATTGTGTTATTGGAACAGGGTAGAGTAAAACGGCAAGGTTCTTTGGATGAATTGCAAAAGCAGGCTGGCAACCATTTAGACTTTTTAAGTCCTTGAAAACTATGGAGCCGATGGCTAATTGGGGTACAGCCAAAATACCTACAAAATAAGACGTGATATTAAGAAACATAACAAATGAGTCCCTACGTAGCTTTCGAGGAAGCTTGCAAGCACAAAAGCATCCTAAATTAGCTGACTATTCAACCAAGTTTGAGAAGGCAGAGTATTAGACATCTCCAAAATAGTAACAATTCGTGATAAGATCCCATCCTCAAGCTTTTTTGACACAGAAACATGAGCGACA
>NZ_JAUBQH010000105.1:0-8999 GCF_036701145.1 Microcoleus sp. Pol17C6 | reverse complement strand
TCGTGGATATACAACATTAGACTCTGGATAAAGTTGGTATGCCGTTGTTTTATTTTATCCAGAGTGATGAAAGAGCGCTAATAACTAATAGACCTCTCTTGCAAAACAAGTCTTGAACAGGCAAGATGCCTGTTCCACAATAATTATTGCAGAGGTCTAACGACTGCTGACTACTGACTACTGACTACTGACTAATTTATGATTGGTATTTATACAGAAATTGAACAGGGCCAGCGGTGGCTCGATCGCTATCGGGGACGAAAACCGATATTTGCCTGCGTGTTAGGATTTACTGCTACTGGCTTAATTCCGGGGATTTCAGCAGCAGGTGCAACTCCGCACGATCGACAATTTACTTGTTTAGCCGATGCAGAATTTTTGTATAACGGCCCCCAACCGTCGCCCCAATATCCTTTGCCGCCCCTAGAAGCGGGTGCCTCGCCGGTACTGATCTCTCGCGCTGTAGTCGAAGCTTTGGAACTTCCGCTTTACCTATTTAATGCTGGTTTGCCCCTCCCACCTCCCGTACCTGCAATTGATTTGGGCGGCACTCCGGCAAAGTGTGTGATTTCTGGGAATGCTTTAGAACTCGAAACAGTCAAACATTTGCTCGAACAAGGTTTAATTTGGGGAGCTAAATTGGCTGCTCAAACTAATGGCAGCTATTTAATTTTAGGAGAGTGCGTAGTTGGGGGAACGACTACTGCTTTGGGCGTGTTAATGGGTTTGGGTATTGCAGCGGCGGGCAAAGTTAATAGTTCTCATCCTCGCTGCAATCACGCTCAAAAATTGGCTGCGGTGACAGCGGGACTCAATAATGCTGAGTGGGAAATTGGCGGACAAAACAGCACTCCCCTCGAATTGGTAGCGGCGGTGGGCGATCCGATGCAAATAGCGGTGGCGGCAATGGCGATCGCCGCGAGTCGGACTTGCGGTGTGCTTCTGGCTGGGGGCACGCAAATGCTGGCAGTGTACGCTTTGATGCAAGCCTTAGCCCGTGAATATGCTCTAGTATGGCGTCCCGAACAAGTTGCGGTGGGGACTACGCGCTGGGTGGCCGAAGACCCTACAGGAGACACTTTAGGACTTGCTAATGATATCGGCGGTGTGCCTCTGTTGGCCGCGCAGCTAAGTTTTGCTGGATCTCGCTACGGGCAACTGCAAGCTTACGATCGCGGGTATGTTAAAGAAGGTGTCGGTGCGGGAGCTTGTGCGATCGCCAGTGGCTTGGCTGCAAATTGGACTCCTCCTCAACTCCTTCAAGCTGTTGAAGCTTTAGCCTCGCGGTGTGAAATTATATCGATTCCGGTTGCACCGGAATGATTGTTGACTTTTGACTGTTGACTGTGAGTCAAAAAAATGAAAATTGCGCGAATTATTTGTGGGCCTCGGGATTCGACTTTACGCCCGACTTTTGAAGCAAGGATTTGAGATCATTCCGGCGCAGCCGGAATTGATATTAAACATTAGAAAGTCTTGGAGGCAAAAAACCCGCTTTTTACTGAAAATATTGGGGTTTTGCCACGACGAATACACTCCCCAACCGGGTTTTTAGTTTTCTGTGCATCCAGGAATGTTAGGAATTAAACATTAAAAATTCAGAGGCGGCGATCGAGCTGCGAACATTGTTTTGCTGCTCACCCAGCTTCGTTTTGGCTGAATAATTATATCATTTTGTGTAGCATTTTTGCTCTCAGATTTACAGAATTTTCTACACAATATCTGGCTTTGATGCAGTATTCTCCCTGCTAATTACGGGAGATAAAAAACTCTATGCAATGAATCTATAAGTAGACGAGCATAAATCAACGCAACTTGTATTTTTTTTTGATTACTACCAGATCCCCGCTAGCAATATTTAATTAGGCCCGCCTAGATGTTGCGAGTGCATTCTTTTGGAGAGCAACTGTTCTTCCAAGGCTGCAATTCGATTGTAAGCTGCTGTTAGCTGAGCTGTTAAGCGCTGGATTTGAATCTCTGCGCTCAGCTCTTTTTCCAGGCTTTGAGAATTCTTGTCGAAATAGCTGTCATCTAACAGTATGTCCTTGTGTTCGAGAAGGCCGTCGAGACTGCTGTAGCTTTGATAGGGCGAGGTTTTGTCATTTCCTACCGTTCCAGAGCGATCGTTTCTCTGTTGCTGGGTCAGCTTCGTCTCCTTGGCCGACTCCAAGAGCTTTTCATTGAGGTTTTCTATGAGTTTGTAGAGGGCCTCGACTTGTTGGCTCAATACTGTAACTTGCTGGCGGAGCGCTTCCATACAATCATCCTTTGGCTCGTAACTTAATATCTTTACATTTTAGGTAAATCTTTACATAACTTGGATTTATCACTAAATTATTTAATTTTTGACGTAATTGTTGTGTTCCTAATCCTGACCCTAGATTTAGGGAGCCAGCTTGAAGATAATCGATCGCCATTGGTGAGTCGATTGTAGATTTTAGATTTTAGGTTTTAGATAGTCTTGAACACAGGAACCGGGTGGGTTAACGCCCATACTTCGTTCAAACCTTCAATCAGAGCTAAAACGTCGGGTTTGTGAGAGTGGGATCGCCGAGAGCCCTATTAGATTGACTTCGCTCTCGCCAGTGCTTTCAGGATTCAGATGAATGGATTTTTAGTTTTTTTAGTTATTAAGCTGTCGCCGATTTAAAAAGAATTTTTCACTTCTGTTGTGTAAAAAGCCTCATCCAACGGCAGATAGCAGCGCTCTGGTTGTTTCGTTATATTAAAAAATGTAACACAGATGCAGTCGATCGACCCGGCTGGCGAACACAACTGGCTCAAAGGAACTTGCAGCACAGAAATTAGGCGTTAAGTTGAGGGAGTTTTCGGCATCGGAAAGCTCGATCGACAAGTTAGAAGGTAGAATCAGGGCAAGAGTCAAACAGACTCAGAGCGCAGCAGAACCGAGTACAATGGCTCTGTGTTTGAAAAAGAAATAAGACAAATCGGCGCCAACTACCGGACTCGACAAACAATTATTTCCCCGGCTGTAGAACACAAAACGATAGGTCAATATTTAGAAAAGCGGATTGACAGGTGAAACGAAGGTCTTTGCTATTGGGGGCCGCCACCCTAACTTTAAGTCAATTGGCGGCAGGGTGCGACTCGAAGCCCATTCTCAAAATTCGATCGCTCAAAAACGGTATTCCGGCCCAACTGGTAAGCAAATTTAGCCGCGATGTACAACCGTCTCCGCTTTTGCAGGTAACGCAAGAAGGACAATTAAAAGAATTATTCGCCCTGTTGCAGGAGTGGAAACAGGTTCCCCAATCAAAAAATCAAGCTAACTTGGTGATGTTGGGAGATTACTGGCTGACTTTGGCAATTAGGCAAAAATTGATTAAGCCCATCGATCCTGCTAAGTTGCCTAATTGGGCACAATTGCCCGAAAGGTGGCGAAATTTGGTAACGCGAAACGATGACGGTTTCTTAGATGCGAGAGAAAACGTTTGGGGTGTACCTTACCGCTGGGGAAGTACGGTAATTGCCTATCGAACCGACAAATTTAAGGCTTTGGGGTGGACTCCGACAGATTGGAAAGACTTGTGGCGATCAGAATTGCGCGATCGAATTTCTCTGCCGGACAGTGCCAGAGAAGTTATCGGTTTAACATTAAAAAAACTCGGAAAATCTTACAATACGCAGCAATTAGATCAAGTCCCAAATCTTAAAAAAGAACTCGCAAATCTGCACCGACAAGTTAAACTTTATAGTTCTGATGCTTACCTGCAACCATTAATTTTAGGCGATACTTGGTTGGCCGTAGGTTCCTCTGGGGACTTGCTGCCGCTGCTGCAAACTCAAAAGGATATTGCTTTAGTAATTCCAGTTTCGGGAACTACACTTTGGACAGATTTGTGGGTAGAACCAGTATCAGGGAATCCAGTTTCTTTAGTGGAAAAATGGATTGATTTTTGCTTACAACCTCGGGTTGCTCCTCAATTATCTTTGCTGGCTAAGGCTAGTTCGCCGATAATTGTCGGTATGAAACCCGAAGATTTGCCGGAAGCTGTTCGCACTAATTCTGTGTTGTTGCCGGATGCTAAGATTCTTGCTAAGAGCGACTTTCTGCTGCCTTTTGGGGATGCTGGCATTGCCCAATATCGATCGCTCTGGCAAGAAACTAGGCAAGTAGTGAGAACTTAAATTACAGTGAGGTACATAGCTCTTGTAGGCACACGGTGCCGTGTCTTTGGGAGTGTCAACTTAAGTTCGTTAGTCATCCCGGGAGTCCGCCAGGGGTTGAAACCCCTGTCTAATAGCTAAAGTCCTCTCCAAGAGGACTGAAGAACTCATTATATGATTTCCGGTAACACTCCTTATGATGTTGAGTGTTGACGGTTGACAGTGAACAGTGAACTCGAATTTACTATTCCGATGCTAACGGATTTGATATTAGTCGTCTTCAGACGACTTTAGCTTTGAGGCAGGGGTTTCAACCCTTTCCGGACTATGGGTTTGACCTGGTTGTTGACACTCCCAAAGGCACGGCGCCGTTTCCTAACTCTTGTAGGGACACTAATCTAAAATCCTTTGAGTTTGCCTCGAATACCTGGATTTGAGAGAGATTCTAACTCAATCCGACAGTTAAGCCGATCGCCCTTGCACGAATAAACTGCCAAAGCAGTGCCTTGACGGTTGCAAACTCGCACATTGTAACCATAATCGTTGGCGACAGTGCCAAAGCGGTTAACAAACTGATAGCGTTCCATATAATCGAGCAAACTCCAAAGTTGGCGATTGACTATGATAATTACCCAAGTATTGCCGGGATCTACAAACCAGCGATCGAGCAATTTGCCGCCATAGAGTTTTTGAGCTAACCACAGACTTGGCACGCTTTTTTCGGTTTGCGAAAGCGGGGGCGACGGGAAATTAGCAGCGTTGCCAGTCGGGCAGACTGGCTGCTGGGAAAATACCGCATATTGCTCACACAGCAAGGCTCCGAGGCACGCAGAAACCGCAATCAGGAACAAAAATAAACTTTTTGTCAAAATGCCGTGCCTGCGGAGGTAAACTTGATTTTTGTGGCAAAAATTGTGGTAATTCATAAATTGGCAAGGGCCGGCTTTGTACAAAACTTATCTGTTAACATCGAGTCTTGTAAAATAGGTTGGTAGTGAGTAATTTAGTGTTCAGGAAATTAGTTGTGAGGACTGAATTTCTTACTCCGAATCGGCGCAAGAGTTCTTAAAATTCCGATCGCCTAAACAATGAAGCAGGCAGACAAACAGTAAAAGTAGAACCGCAATCTAAATCGCTAATAACTTCAATATCGCCGCCCATCATCTGACAAAAACGCTGGCTGATAGTCAGTCCCAAACCAGTACCGCCGTACTTGCGAGTAGTTGAATTGTCGGCTTGAGTAAAAGGTTGGAACAGTCGCTCTTGCTGCTCTGGTGTCATGCCGATGCCCGTGTCCGTCACTCGGAAAATTAAAAAATCTGCATCCAAAATTAACAGTTGAGCAACTCTCGGTTGATATTTATTTTTTAATTCTTCACTGGTAATTCTTTCTAAAGTAAGCACGATCGTCCCATTAGCAGAAAATTTAGCAGCATTGCTGAGCAAATTCAGCATTACCTGCCGCACTTTCATCAAATCGCCGTGCATCGCGCCGATATTGTCAGAACTCAATACTTGCAAAGTATTGCCGTTTTTATCCATTAGCGGTTTGATAGTTGTTACCACCTCCTCGATTAAGCCGCCGACATCGAAGCTTTCGAGGTAAATCTCCATCTTGTCAGCTTCAATTTTGGAAATGTCTAGAATGTCCTCTATCAGCCGCAGCAAGTGTTTGCCAGCAGTGCGAATTTTGTCTAAATCCGAGACTAACTCTAAGTTGCCTAACTCTTCGGCATCTTCCACCAGCATATCGCTGTAGCCGATAATTGCGTTCAGGGGAGTGCGTAACTCGTGGCTCATGTTTGCCAGAAAAGCACTCTTGGCGCGGTTGGCGAGTTCTGCTGCTTCTTTAGCCAACTGCCATGCTTCCTCAGCGTCTTTGCGTTCAGTGATATCCCGCAGTGTCGCCACCACCGCTTCGACGCTGCCGTCTGTCGCACAAACCGGACTGAGAATGTACTCGTAGTCGCGGGTTCCCCAGCTTGCCGTGGGGACAATTACTTCGCCTTTCACGGGTTCGGCTGTGGCAAATATGCCGTGGCATTCTTGGTGAACCCGCTGCATAATTGTTGGCGACCAGCCTAATTCCTGCCAGGTTTTGCCAATCATTTCTCTGGGGTTCATGCCGGCAGCTTGAGCGGCGGTGCGACTGACGTAGGTGTATTTTCCCGATCGATCTACTAGAAAAATTAGGTCAAGAGAAGCGCCGAGAATGCCGTCAACTGTTCTGGCGTGTCGGGCTACCTGAGCCGTCATTTGTCTGACTGTGATGGCGCCGCGGACTCTGGCGGCGAGTTCAAACCGCAAGAGTTCGTTGGCTTGTTTGAGGAATAGGGTGCGCTGTTCGACTTCTATTTCTAGTTCTGCTTTGGCTTTTTCTAGGGTGAGTTCGGCAAGTTTGTGATCGCTCACATCTGTAGAAATTGTACCGACTGCATAAGCTTTACCTTCGGAGTTGCAGAGAGGAAATTTCAGAGAAATATAAGTGTGCGGGCCGTCGTCTTGAGGGATGATTTCTTCGATGGTTAGAGGCGAGGAGGATTCGAGAACTTTCAGGTCGTTTTCTCGCAAGGCTGCTGCTTTGTCTTGGGGAAAAATATCACCATCGGTTTTCCCTGTTATTTGCTCTTTTGCGATGTCGAACAAATTGTCAAAATGGCGGTTGGTGAGCAGGTATTTTCCGTCAACATCTTTGATGTAAATTACTGCTGTTGAGTTGTCTAAAATCGCTTGCAGCAGTGCTTCGCTCTTTCGCAGGGCTTTTTGAGTGTTTTGGCGATCGAGTATTTCTGGCTGCAATTCCAAGTTGAGGCGATTTAAGTCTTGCCAAGCTTCCTGGACTAAATTTAAGGCGATCGCGCTTTTTTCTAGTTCTGTATTTACCTGCCGCGACTGGTTTGAGACGGAGTTTTCGGGCAATTCTAGGGGTTGGAAAGCGAGCGGGATGTGGGGATTTGCGAGCGGGCCAGCGCCAGCCAATTTTTTATATCGAAAATCTACGGCTAATTGACGATCTAAACTCGATTTTTTAAGGAATAAATCGGGGAATTCGCCGAAATTTAAATTGTCATAAATTAGATCAAATTTCCGGGATCGCTGCGGCGGTTCGGCGCTGGAGTTTGATGCCCAATTCCCGTCTACTGTTGATAAATCTGAGTTAGCGGGTTTGGCAATCCGGCGAGTGACGGCAACTCCCAAGGCAAAGGGGACAACTGCAGCCGCAGACATTGCCAGCAGCCAGTTATTGTCCCAGCCAGTTGCGATCGAGGTTTTGGGGATGAATCGCACTAAAATTGCTGCGGGTTTTCCGGCTAAATTGCCGAGGGATTTGGCAGCTACTGCATAAGTTTGACTGCCTGTTTGTACGTTTCCGGCGACTGGTTTGCCGGCGGCGGCGAGTGCAGATTTCAGAAGCGATTTCTCTGCCAGCAAGTCTGGTAACTGTTGGTTTGTTGTAACTGCTTGCGAACTTGCCAAGACAAATTTGCCGTCAGCCAGCGGTGCGTATATAGCCTGATATCCGCCGCCTTGTAATTTGAGGGTTTCGGTGCTAGCAACTGCCGAAGTTTTGCTGATAATTTTTCCTAACACTAAGGCAGCAATCACTGTCTGATTTTTGGGATCTTTTATGGGAATTGCTGCGTAGTGGAGGAGAACAGGGCGATCGCCTTTTCCGGGTGGCAAAGATCCCAATTGTTCCTGAACTTCCGATTTGGCAATGATTTCGCTGGCGGTAATTTGCTCTTTTGCAGCGAATACTCGATCAACTATTTTTTGCAGATTAAAACTTTTTTCCTTCTGGTTGGGGTTGACGCTAACCACTATCTGCCTGTTTTTTCCCACTAATGCCGCGCTGTCTATTTCCCCTGTTTTGACTTGATTTTCTAGAATTTGATTGACAGATTTTTGCAAATATGATATTTTTTTGCCGCTGTTGTAAGCTAAGGCTGTTTGGGCGATTGTTTTGCTGTCAGAGGAGTTTTGCAAACGGTCTGCGGCGCGATCGAGTTGGAGATTGTAGTTGATTTCACTAAGGCTCAGTTCGGATTTTGCTTGATTTTGCAGTTGATTGCTTCCAACTGCTGATGTTAGCCAAAGTGCTGCTGCCGTTAGTCCGACGGGCAAGATTGTTTGTAAAGTCAGCAGTCCGATTAGCTGTTTTCTGGTAACAGATAAGTTGTAGGTACAAGGCTTGAAAGCTGCTTTCAATCTTCTTTCGGAAGTCGCAACTTTAGTTTGCTGCAGACAATTTTGCTGGCTGTCGTTTAACTGAGTATGAGCCATAGTAGTAGATGGTGAATCGGTTATAGATGATAGGCCATCAATTAATCGGGAAGGCAATCAATTTTAGATTTTAGATTTTAGATTTTAGATTTTAAATTTTAGACTTTGGCGTGATCGGTCAGTTGAAAGATTTTAGATTTTATATCGAGTTCGGTTAATCACTCATCATAAAATTGTTGCCTCTCGCCGCCGCCAACCAAGCAATAAAATGACTTGGGGATTCTCAAAAAAATCTGTTTCTCCCTGTTAATCAGATTGTGTTATTTAGTTGTTTTTACATAATACTTTCGGCTCCTATTTAAAGTGTGTTGGGAGCATCCAAATGAGTGCTTTCACTGGAGTGTTCGCGGTTAGATGTAGGCTTTGCTGTGCAAGGTACTCGCACTCCTCAAAAACGCTTTTTGCAAAATCGGGATGCTCCCACATACAGTCCTAAAACGAAGTAGTTTATCGATCGACTGTATCGTAAATTCAGTTAAACTGAGATGTTGCACCATTCTCAATAAGCCTTGTAGATACTGTCTTGACCTGTCAAGGGGTAGCAGTCAAATAATTGGGGTCGAAAGGCTTTTGGGATTTTAAAATCC
>NZ_JAUBQH010000175.1:0-1222 GCF_036701145.1 Microcoleus sp. Pol17C6 | reverse complement strand
AAACTTATATTTAACTGACCTTGAATATATCGATCGCTCCTGCTAGTGGTCTGCGATCAATTATTCAGCAAACCCTAATTAACATCCACAGACAGCAAGTAGCAACTCTAGTGGCGAAACCAATTGAAGTCGTTGAATATCAGACACAATCGTGTAAATGTCTCGAATGTGGTGCAGTAGTTAGAGGAGAAGCACATCAGGGAGTGGTTCCAGGGCAAGACTTGAGCGTTAATCTCCAAGCACCCGGCGTCTGGCTTGGCAATTACGGGCATCTTTCCTACGCCAAGCTGACTGAATTGTTGTGGGAACTCGGCAGGATAGAAGTGGGAGTAGGAACACTCCAAAAAACCAATCAACCAGTAGCAGCAGCAGTCAAACCAGCGATTAAAGCACTGTGGGAATGGGCACCTCTTCAATCAAATGTTCATGTAGATGAAACACCCCCGGTGTGTCATGGGAGTCAAAGAATGGCTATGGACGGCTAGTGGAGAAGGATTCTGGGGAGCATCCCACTTTTGCAGTCAGTATAAATACTCAAAGACTTGACCGACAAGTTGATGGCAGAATAGAAAGCAGATAAATTACCACCACCCCAAGTCAATATGACGCCAGAACAACGACAGAAGATCAAAATAAATCTCCAAGAAATAGCCGATATTTTTTATCAGAATACCCCGCCCGAAAATCTACAAAGCTTTGAATCTATCGAATTGACTGTTAGAGAGCATTTAGTTGAGACAGTAGCACCAGAAATTAGCAGTTTTTTTTTAACTCAGCAGGAGGAACTGCTTCGGGGAGAAAAAGAACCATAAAGACTTGCGCGCGTAGAAATAACTCTATCGAGTAAGCAAGCCCAAAAGCTGGGAGTAAATAAGGGGAGTCGTTTGAGTCCTCACCTGGAAAAATGTTGTTTATTATTAGTGGCAAATGAATCATTTGCCAATGCTGAGAAAGACTTAAAAATGTTAACAGGAATTTATGTGCCTCACAGTACGCAACATCGGCTATTAGAGCGTTATCAATTTCCTGAAGCTGAAGCTACCGAGCAAGTAAAAGCATTGAGTATAGACGGAGGAAACGTCAGACTGAGAACTGCATTAGGAGAAGAAAGTATCTGGAGGAATTATAAGGCAGTTAAGTTAAATCAATACTCCGGACAGTTTTTAAGCAGCCAAAGTACCATAAGACAAGACTGAAGGAAGATTAGGATGGTTTAAAATCA
>NZ_JAUBQH010000174.1:0-1244 GCF_036701145.1 Microcoleus sp. Pol17C6 | reverse complement strand
TCTTCAAAAATGGTTCGTGGAAATTTTCGCTAAACCCACATAGCTGTTGGATCATTTTTTTTGTGGAGGTCTCTAACGGCGTAAAATTTAGTATTTATAATGTCACTTTGAAAGAGTAAATGCTCAACTTACTTGGAGAGCAACAGCCGGAAACATTGAATCTGCCCTGTCCGGTACCCCTGACTCAGCACCCGGCTGCAGTGTACCTCGACAGTTTGGGTAGCGAGCGGTCAAAGGCAACCATGAGAGAAGGACTCAATATCATGGCCCGGATGCTGACAGGTGAGGAGTGCGACGCAATGACTTTGAATTGGGCGGCATTGCGCTACAGACATACGGCGGCTCTGCGCTCGGTCCTTGAGAAAAAGTACGCCCCCGCGACGGTGAACCAAATGCTGTGCGCCCTGCGGCGGGTGTTGAAGGAAGCTCTGCGGTTGGATTTAATCGACCCAATAGATTACAGTAAAGCGGTGGATGTCAGGAGTGTCAAGCAATCGGGAAAGGTTAGGGGGCGGGCGCTAACGCTCTGTGAGATTGCTGCATTGATGGAAAGTTGCTCTGGTAAGACCCCTATTGATGTTAGGGACTCGGCGCTGATTGCTATCTTGCGAGGGGGTGGCATCCGTCGCTCTGAAGCGGTCAATCTCTTGAAGCGAGATTTCAATCTATCCACGGGAGCGCTGTTCGTCCGGGAGGGTAAGGGCAAGAAAGACAGGACGGTTTACCTCCCGGAGTCAGCTTGCGTTTTAGTGTCCCAGTGGCTGGAGTTGAGGGGAGAGGCAAGTGGGCCTCTGTTGTACCCGATTCGGAAAGGGGGAGAAATTCAGCGGCGGCGGATGACGGAGGATGGTGTGTTGAAGATTGTGCAGCGGCGGGCGTTTCTCGCTGGGGTGGAGTCCTTTAGTCCCCACGATTTCCGGCGCACGTTTTGCTCGGACCTCCTCGATGCTGGGGTGGATATTGTGACGGTGCAAAAGTTGGCGGGTCATGCTTCTCCGGTAACTACGGCAAAATATGACAGGCGTGGAGAGGAAACTAAGCGGCGGGCCGTGCAGCATTTGGAGTTTTAGCGCTTTGTGAGCGGGTAAGGGTTGAGAGTCGCCCCTCTTCCCTCCCCTAAGAACCGTGCATGACTGTTGCCAATCACACGGCTCAAGCCTTATTTCAAGCCCACATTCCGCAGATATTCAAGGAGAGGTAAAGGAAGATAGATTCGGCAACAAGAAACTCCCAAACGATTGCCG
>NZ_JAUBQH010000011.1:44376-135851 GCF_036701145.1 Microcoleus sp. Pol17C6 | reverse complement strand
TTAATTGGGTCAACAGGTAAAAGATGAGTAATTTGACTCATTGACAATAGTGCTTTTAGCTTAACTTGTGAGTAATGACCGCTGCTATGTTATACAAACTTACCTCTGCCTAAGTGTTTGCGCGCAGGAACGCGCCTTCGCGGACTCAAAAATAAAGGGGGTAAAAAGCCCGGATTTGATATCATATCCAGTTCGATCTTTCAGTATTTTTTCTCTAAATGCTGCATAAAAAAGCGCCTGGATACAGTGGGCGCTAAAAGCAGTTGATATTTCTACTAAAAATTGTTAACACTCAAATATCAAGGATGAAAGATGAATTATTAAAATTTATCCTCGATCCTAAATTTTGAGATTAAGCTCCTCTGTTAAGAGCAGCTTCAATCTGCTGAAATTCTGACTCAAGACGCTTTTTCAATTTTTCAGGAACGGGACGGTTTGGATAGGAACTGTAATGTCCGGCCAAAGAGTTTAATGCCGTCCGCATTGTCGTGAAAGAGGCCAGCTTGGTAAGAGCGGGATCGCGGCGGTATTCAGCAAAAAAATCGTTGATACTTGTGCGAGCCTGGGCTTGAGCGGCTGCTTTTTCCGGCGTGCCCTCTGGCAAAGTGAGCGCTGTTCTCAAGCTCTTCACTAATGCTAATGTGTCTTGGCCATAATCTCCACTCAGAGTGGCCGGAACATTGGTACAGCCCGCTACGCCGATGACAACAACTAATACCAGGGCTAACAGACGGGAAATGTAATGCTTCATAAGGTTTAGAAAAATGGAAGCGAAAGCGGCAATCAAAATTAACCTTTATCCTATCTCGAATTGAGCTAATAATGCCACTTTATACAATTTTTTTGTTTCAATACCATGAAACAGAAAATTTGTCAATCTAAAATCTAAAATCTAAAATCTAAAATTGATTGATTTGTCCAGCAACGACGGAGAGAATTTGGGTTTGTCGCAGCCACTGAGCATCAAAAGCGCCTAGGTGAGTTGTAGTAATCAGAGTTTGAAATCGTTCTTGAATTGTTTCTAAAAGTTGATTTTGGCGGCTCAGATCGAGTTCTGCAAGTACGTCGTCGAGCAAGAGTAAAGGCGCTTCGCCGACGACTTCTTCAATAAGCTGCAGTTCGGCTAATTTTAATGCTAATACCAGAGTTCGCTGCTGACCTTGGGATGCGTATTGACGAGCTGGGGTATTGTTAATTGTAAATATAATGTCGTCGCGGTGGGGGCCGACTAAAGTGGTTCCTTGAAACTGTTCTGCGATCGCTCTTTTTTGAATTTTCTCTAAAAATGCTTGTCGCACTCCTTCGAGATTATCTTTAGCGATTAATTCCGCCCCTACTTCAATATTAGCATCGTATTTCACATCTAAAACTTCGGCAGAACCGCTAATTGAACGGTGCCAATTTCGAGCTAAAGGCATCAAACGCTCCAAAATTCGATCGCGCCTGCGGATGACGCGAGCGCCCGCTGTCGCCAACTGCGCGTCCCACAAAGCTAATTCCGACCGGGGAATTGGGAATTGGGAATTGGGAATTGGGAATTGGGAATTGGGGATGGGTAAGTCTTCTGTATTTTCCGGTTCGGGACTTTCGGGTGTCATAAATCGCATCTTGTCAAAACTGTCGGAAAATTCAGCTTTGCGGATTTCTTTAGAACGTTTCAATAGAGCGTTTCGCTGGCGCAAAATTTGGTTGTACTGCTGCAAAATGTGAGCGTAAATCGGTTCTAACTGGATGACTAGGCGATCGATCCAATTGCGCCTTCCTTCGGGTCCGCCGCGCACTAAGTCCAAATCCAAACAAGAAAATTGCACTACATTTAAGACACTCAAAAAGTCTAAATGGCGACGCAGCGGTTCACCGTTGATCTTCAGTGTTCGACGCGCCGCAGAGCGAAGAGTTAAAGCTAAGTCGATCGCTCCGGTTTGACGTTCGAGTGTAGCATCAATTTGCCCGATCGGCTTGGAGTCGAGTATTAAATCGCGATCGCGCCCTACCCGGTGGCTTTTTAAGGTAGAAAGCAACTCTACCGCTTCTAACAAGTTAGATTTTCCTTGCGCGTTATTTCCTACTAAAATGGTTTTGGGAGCGTCAAAAGCTACCTTTTGATCGAAATAGTTCCGAAACTGCCGTAGATGCAGCGTTTTTAAATACATAATATTAGTAATTGGTAATTGGTAATACAGCCATCGTAGGGTGCACGACCGGGCGCACCTTACAGGTTGTCAACCGAGCGCTTTTACGATTGCGATTTTCGCCGCTCGTGGCCCTCTCAATGACATTATAACGAAGTAATAAATGTTTTATTGTTACACAATCTCTTTAGTCTTCATAGCGATGACTTTGGCAGTGTTCCAGGGGTTGAAACCCCTGGCGGCTGTACTTAAGAATATTGCGTGCGAGGGTGCTAGCTAATAATGAAACCTCGCTAATTCTTAGTCAGCCGTTAACACTATTTTCTAGATTTGTAAAAGCGCAAAAACAGTTTTTCCATTTCAATCCACACAAACATCAGGGCGCTGAAACCGAAGCAAACCATCAATTCAAACGCCGTCAAATAATGAGTGCCGAAAAATGCTCTCAGCGGCGGAACGTAAATCAGCATCAATTGCAGAATAGTAGTCACAATTACAGCCCCCCACACAAAAACATTAGTGAAGGGATTTAACTCAATAGTTAGCTGAGTGTTAGACCGAATTGCGATCGCGTGACCCATTTGTGCCAAACAAAGAGTTGTAAACACCATTGTTTTCCAAGCCTCGGGATCTCCAACATGGTTAGGGCTGGTGGTATATCCGTAAGCCCAGGACATCATTGCGATCGTCAAAATTGCAAAAATAATCCCGATCCGAATCATGTAAGAACCCAAACCCCGCGCAAAAATACTTTCTCGCGGACTGAAAGGAGGCTTTCTCATCACGTTCGGTTCCCCCGGTTCCACGGCCAAGGCCAAAGCGGGAACGCCGTCTGTTACTAAGTTCATCCACAAAATTTGGAGCGGCGTCAGCGGCACTCCTCCCAAACCCATTAAAGGTGCGGCCGCAATTGTCAACACTTCGCCGATGTTGCTGCCCAAAATGTATTTAATAAAGCGGCGAATATTGCTATAAACCACTCGCCCTTCTTCAGCGGCGGCGACAATAGTTGCGAAGTTGTCGTCGAGGAGCACCATATCGCTAGCTTCTTTGCTGACATCGGTGCCGGTAATCCCCATGGCGATGCCGATATCGGCTTGTTTCAAGGCGGGGGCGTCGTTAACGCCGTCGCCGGTCATTGCGACAAATTTGCCCCAACTTTGCAAAGCTTGGACAATCCGCAATTTGTGTTCCGGGGAAACGCGGGCGTAAACGCTAACCTGTTCGACTTGCTGTTTGAGTTCTTCTTGGCTGAGCTTTTCTAATTCTTGACCGGTGAGAACTCGATCGCCCTCTGTTGCAATACCTAAATCGTAGGCGATGGCTTTTGCTGTCAACTGGTGGTCTCCTGTAATCATCACCACCCGAATGCCAGCATTGCGGCACTTCACCACTGCTTCGCGCACTTCCGGGCGGGGGGCGTCCAGCATACTGACGAGTCCCAGCCAAATCATGTCTTGTTCGCTGGTTTCCTCAGAACCTTCGGGGGGCAAGTTTTCCCAGAGTTTGTACGCAAAGCCGAGGACTCGCAAACCGCCGCTTGCCATGTTGTTGTTTTCGACGAGGATGCGATCGCGCATTTCCTGGGTTAAAGGTTGTACTTGATCGCCGACTATAATGCCTTTGCAGCGCTCCAAAGTCAACTCTGGAGAACCTTTGGTCAGCATCAAATAATTTGACTGCTGTCCTTCTGCTGCGGGAAATCCCGAATTTCCCGATCGGCCCGGCACTTCGCAAATTACGCTCATCCGCTTGCGTTCCGAAGAAAAAGGAAATTCCGCCGTCCGCGGCAGCAATTGAGACTGTTTTTCCTTATAAATGCCTGCTTTTCCCGCTACACACAGCAGAGATCCTTCTGTGGGGTCGCCTAAAATCTGCCATTCTTGCTGTTCTTGTTGCAATACGGCGTCGTTGCAAACTGCACAGGCAATTAATAAAGATTCGAGTTCTGGATATTCCTCTAAATTATTAATTTTGGCCGATGTCAGGCGATCGGTAAAATCTCCGATCGGGGCATAGCCAGATCCTGCGACGGCGACAGTGCAGTCGCCCGTAGACACTAGCTGAACTACCATTTTATTTTGAGTCAGAGTACCTGTTTTGTCAGAACAAATGGTAGTAACCGATCCCAAAGTTTCTACCGCAGGCAGTTTGCGAATCAGGGCGTTTCGCTTCACCATCCGCCTAGTTCCGAGTGCCAGAGTAACTGTCACGACTGCTGCGAGTCCTTCGGGAACCACAGCCACAGCCATGCTTAGAGAAACTTCTAACAACTCTTCCCACCTGCTGGTATCGAACCCGATGCTGCCGTTTTGGAAGGTAATCATGCCGCCGATGACGACAATTGCGACTAAGCTTAGGGCTCCGGAGACTAGAACATTTCCCAACTGGCTCATCCGCTGTTGCAGGGGAGTCGGTTCGCTTTCTACTGACTGAAGCATGGTGGCAATTTTGCCCAGTTCAGTTTGCATTCCAGTGTTGGTGACGATCGCCTTTGCTCGTCCCTGAACAACTTCTGTCCCTTGAAAAATTAGGTTGAGTCGATCGCCCAAGGAAGCATCTTCGGGAAGTTCTAGCTCTGCTTGCTTGGTAACTGCTAGAGCTTCTCCTGTCAAAGCAGATTCTCTGACTTGCAGATTTGATGTTTCGATCAAGCGTGCGTCTGCTGCTATTTTTACCCCAGCCTCCAACAGCATCACGTCTCCGGGTACGAGTTCCTTGGCTGCTATTTCCGAAGTTTTGCCGTCCCGCACGACTCTGACTAGGGGGGAAGCGAGGTTTTTGAGTGCTGCGAGGGCTTTTTCAGCACTTTGCTCTTGGAAATAGCCGAGAATGCCGTTGAGTATGACGATCGCAAAAATGGCGATCGCATCTTTGGGAAAAGTATTCGACCGAAAGTCCAAAAAACCCGAAATCACGGCCACACCCATCAGCATCAACAACATGATGTTGGTGAACTGATCGACAAAAATCGACCACGGACTGCGGCCTCCTGTTTCTTCGAGTTCGTTGGGGCCGTATTGCTGCAAGCGTTCTGACACCTGTTTGCTGCTCAAGCCAGCGTCTTTGTTGCTGCTTAGCTGCTGGAGAGTTTGGTCAATTGCTACGGTGTGCCAAGAAGAGGGAGAATTTGAAGACATAAATTACGATCGTGGGGCATAAAGGTGGTTGCGGCCGGACAGCTACAGCCGATCGATCTGGCTGATTACAGTAAGAGAGTTTTAAGTTTTGAGTTCTGAATAAAAAACTGTTTAACTTGGGACTGGTTTTGGGCGGTTCGATGCCGGGGAAGCAAAAAGCTTTTAACTTCAATGCGTCTGGCTGCTCGATCGCGCCGTTTGTAGGCCTACGGCTGATAGCACCTATCCACCTTACCAAAAATAATGGGTTTAAAGCCCCGTCCTTCTAGGACGGAAGCCCAAGCAGTGATTCTTGGAATCTCCGCGCGTTCACGCCGGGAAGGATGTCAATACTAAAAATTAGCAATTACTTCGGCTATTAAACAGAAAAGAAGCCGAGAGCAAGAGTGATTTTAGTCCCGGGATGCAAGGGTGCGCTGCAGGTTAAAACCTACCTTAAAAAAAACGTAATAAAAGGTGCGTATCCGAACTCATCTATTTCCCTGTTTAATTTTAAAAGAAAGAGGGCGCTGCGGTAACAGGTCTCGATCGCCTCTGTTGATTTTCTCCCTATCTACAATGCTCAGCTTCCCACACGCTTCCGTGCGACTAGCCTCATTGAAGCAGAACACATAACAGATATATAGATGAAGAAAGTTTTTTGGCAACCGCAGCGGGGGACATAGTAGATGCTTGGTCTGGGGTCAAGTCCAAGGACTCCCCAGACCAAGCATCCCCGCGTTATGAAAGACCGGGCCCGGTCTTTCCACTTCCAACGGCTGAGTTTTGTCACTAAATGCTGATATTTCCGGTAAAAGCTGAGGCTGTGGCGAGGGGGTTGACAATCTTTTGGATTTTCCCCACACCGAATTCTGCAGAGATCCTGACATTGGGCAGAATTTTTGCTTTTTTGCCTATTCCCCCAGCCTTCTTTTACCAAAACTTTAATTTACTTAACACTTCTTAACAATTCCACTTTTCCAGAGAAAGCCAACAAAGGCGATCGGCCCACGGGACGGTTCCGGGCGCTTCTACCGCCACGGCAGGGCGATCGAAGCAAACTCTGCGTTTTTTGTTCTCATCTCGCATCTACCCTCAGAAGGAGATTTGTCCGCACTTGCACCCCAAATATTTACCTTCTTAGAGAGATAAGTTTCTGTAATAATTTGTAATAAACAAACGCAGGCGAGCGTTGTATAAAGATTATCAGAGGGTTGAAACGACAGGCCAAAGTTAACAAAAACCCTGATTGACAAGGTTTGTCGCATCTCATAAAAGGTGTAAAATTTTCTAAGGTTTCTTAAACCTCCGTTGCAATGTAACAATAGTGCAGGTAGCGGAAAGGGAGAGATCGATGGGACCAGCAGATTAGCTGGCATCAAATTTCAACCCTTGCAGGCACTCGTAGCCTGAACAAATTTAACTTAACGGTTTTATACCGCAACCAAACTCAATTAACTCAAATAGGAGAGTTCTTTCATGTTTGACGCATTTACAAAAGTGGTTTCCCAATCTGACGCTCGGGGCGAATTTCTAGCTCAGGGTCAACTAGATGCTCTCAGCAGCATGGTTTCCGACGCCAACAAGCGGATTGACGCAGTAAACCGCATCACCGGCAACGCATCCAGCATCGTAGCCAATGCAGCTCGCACCCTGTTCGCTGAACAGCCTCAACTGATCGCTCCTGGTGGCAATGCTTACACCAACCGCCGCATGGCAGCTTGCTTGCGCGATATGGAAATCATCTTGCGCTACGTCACCTATGCAACATTTGCAGGCGACGCCAGCGTTTTGGACGACCGCTGCTTGAACGGTCTGCGTGAAACATACCAAGCTCTGGGAGTTCCCGGTGGCTCAGTTGCAGCCGGCGTGCAAAAAATGAAGGAAGCAGCAATCGCGATCGCTAACGACCCCAACGGTGTTACCCGTGGTGATTGCAGCTCGCTGATGTCTGAAATCGGCAGCTACTTCGACCGCGCTGCTAATGCAGTCGGCTAAAAATAGCCAAGCGAACCTTTCTTGTAAAGAAGCGAGCATCGCATTTTTGCAAACAATCATTTTTGTACAAAAACAACACAACATTAGGGAGAAACCAGAACAATGAAAACCCCTTTGACTGAAGCAGTAACCGCAGCCGATTCTCAAGGCCGTTTCCTGAGCAGCACTGAACTGCAAGTCGCCTTCGGCCGTTTCCGCCAAGCAGCAGCAGGTTTGGAAGCAGCCAAAGCTTTGACCGCCAACTCTCAGCGCTTGATCGACGGTGCAGCTCAAGCTGTGTACAACAAATTCCCGTACACGCAACAAATGCAAGGCCCGAACTACGCTTCTACCCCAACCGGTAAAGCCAAGTGCTCTCGCGACATCGGCTACTACCTGCGGATGGTAACCTACTGCTTAGTTGCAGGCGGCACCGGTCCGATGGACGAGTACCTGATTGCAGGTGTTGACGAAATCAACCGGACATTTGAATTGTCTCCTAGCTGGTACGTTGAAGCTCTCAAGTACATCAAAGGCAACCACGGTCTCAGTGGCGACGCTGCAACTGAAGCGAATTCCTACATCGACTACGCAATCAACGCTCTGAGCTAGATTTGCGTGATGCCCGGAATTGTAAGCTGCTGTTAGCTTAAGTGTTAGCGGTTGTTTAGAATTCCGGGCATCTGCGATCTAAGCCTAGTTTTGCAAATACTTTTTTTAAGCAGTTTTCAGTTTTTAAAGCAAAAAAGGGAGAAGCGAAGATGGCGGGATTAGGTGCTGCAGAACGGTTGGGAATAAAAGCATTTGAAGAAGCGGGACGGGTAGAACTGCGTCCCCACTGGACGCAAGACGATGCGAAAGCAGTAATTCGCGCTGCTTACAGCCAAGTTTTCGGCAACGAGTATTTAATGTCGAGCGAACGACTTACCAGTGCTGAATCTCTGCTGATGCAAGGGCAGATTTCAGTGAAAGATTTTGTGCGGTCAATTGCACATTCCGAAACTTATCGGAAAAAGTTTTTTTATCCGAACTCGCAAACGCGGTTAATTGAGCTTAATTACAAGCATTTGTTGGGCCGCGCTCCTTACGACGAGTCGGAAATTGCTTTCCACGTTGATTTGTACAATGCAGAAGGCTACGAAGCTGAAATCAATTCTTACATTGACTCAGTTGAGTATCAAGAAAATTTTGGCGAAAGTGTAGTGCCTTACTATCGCGGTTTCGCGACTCAAAGAGGTCAAAAAACCGTCGGTTTTAACCGGATGTTTCAACTGTACCGGGGTTTTGCTTCTAGCGATCGCTCGCAAAACCAAACCCAAGCCCGGCTGACTTGGGAAGTAGCGAGAAATATGGCTTCGCCGATACACACAGCCTCCACCGGAAAAGCCCTTGGCGGGACTTCCGGCGGTTCTCGCGGCCAACTCTACCGAGTCACCGCAATGCAAGGTGCGGCTAAGTTTTCGCCCCAAGTGCGCCGGACTACTACCGAATATCTCGTGCCTTACGAGCAACTTTCGAGCCGCTTGCAGCAAATCAACAAACGTGGCGGCAAAGTGGTAAGTATTACCACAGCTTAAAGTTTGTGTATTGACGTTTTTTTGAAACGTCTTTAGCAAAGTAGGACTAAGGCTAAAAAATTCTTCAATTTTATGTGTATAGGTAAGGTGTGCAGTGTACACCCTACTTTGAGGCATATTATCCTTAGTCCTAAAAATTTCAAGTGCAACCAAGCATTAAACTTTTGTCATTAATAATTTAGGAGAAAATCTGGTGGCGATTACGACAGCAGCGTCCAGACTGGGAACATCCGCATTGAGCGATGCGCCGAAGGTAGAACTGCGCCCGAACTACACCAAAGACGACGTTGAAACTGTGATTCGTGCGGTTTACCGTCAGGTGCTGGGCAACGACTATTTAATGAAATCCGAGCGACTTACCAGTTCCGAGTCTTTGCTGCGGGACGGCAGTTTGACTGTACGAGAATTTGTACGGGCTGTAGCTAAGTCAGAACTGTACAAAACCAAGTTTTTCTACAACAGCTTCCAAACTCGGACGATCGAACTAAACTACAAACACTTGCTCGGTCGCGCTCCCTACGACGAATCTGAAGTAGTTGAACACTTAGATTTGTACCAAACACAAGGCTACGACGCTGATATTGATTCTTACATCGATTCAGTAGAGTATCAAGAAAACTTTGGCGAAAGTATCGTGCCTTACTACCGCGGCTTTAACACCCAGCGCGGTCAAAAAACCGTCGGTTTTACCCGGATGTTCCGGTTGTATCGCGGCTATGCAAACAGCGATACATCTCAACTAGAAGGCAATAACTCTCGCTTAGCTGTCGAACTCGGCACTAACACCGCTACGCCTGTAGTCGGTCCCTCCGGCGGTAACGAAGGTTGGGCATATCGGCCTTCTGCCAGAAACGTAACTCCCAGCAGCACTTTCGGCGGCGCGGCAGCTTACGGCAAAGAAGGGCGGCTGGTGCGCGTGGAAGTTTCGGGCATTCGCACGGGCGGCTATCCCAGCGTGCGCCGCAGCAGCAAGGCTTTCATCGTACCTGTGGAGGAGTTGTCCTCGCAAATGCAGAAATTTCAACGCCTGGGCGGGAAAATCGCCAGCATTACTCCAATTTAGTCAGTTGGCAGTTGGCAGTTGGTAGTTACTAGCTTCTAGTCAACAGTCAACAGTCAACAGTCAACAGTCAACAGTCAGAATTACCAATTACCAAGAAGCTTATGTTGGGTCAAATTGTAGCTGGAAAAAGTGGCAATACAGCTTCGGCTGGTCGCTGCTTTCGGTATGAAGTTGTCGGCTTGCGCCAAAGCGATGAAACAGATAATGTGGATTATTCGATTCGATCGAGCGCGAGTACATTTATCACCGTGCCTTACAATCGGATGAATCAAGAAATGCAGCGGATTACTCGCATGGGCGGGAAAATTGTCAGCATTCATCCTTTAAACGCGGGTGCAGAATCATCCCATGAATCATCCCATGAATCATCGGGCGATCACCAATAGTTTGGTGGGAGGGGCGATGAAAATCGCTCCGACAAAAGCTAGAAGGGGCGATGAAAATTGCTCCTAGACAAACAAAGTCCACTCCAAGCGGACTAAGAGTTAATGTAACCCGCCCAGGCGGGTTTTGTCTGTTTAGTAGCGATTTGAATCGGCGAGTGTCCCTAACCCTTGCTGGATAGCAGCGATTTAAATAGCCGAATAACTAATAACTAATAACTAATAACTAATGACTATGAATTATTACGAATCCGACTCACCGCCGGCGGGTGTAGCTGAGGGCGAGTCTTTAACAGTTGAACAGGCGATCGCAAATTTGCACTCCCAAGATTACAGTCTCCGGTATTATGCTGCGTGGTGGGTGGGCCGATTTCGAGTCAAGGAACCGGCAGCTATTGCAGCTTTAATTGCCGCATTGGAAGAAGAGTCAGAACAAACAAAAATCGGCGACTATTCCCTATTACGAAATGCGGCGCGGGCTCTGGGTAAATTGGGCGACAAACAAGCCTTACCGGCTCTGATTCGCTGTTTGGAATGCGCCGATTATTACGTGCGGGAAGCGGCGGCTCAAGCTCTAGAAATGCTGGGCGATATCGATTCTATTGAGCCGCTAATGAAGCTATTGGATGGGGGCGTAGCTGTGGCTGTACGAGTGCCAGGAAAATCGCACCTCGTGCAACCTTACGACTCGGTAATTGAAGCTTTGGGAACGCTGAAAGCCACAGAAGCAATACCCCTAATTTCACCTTTTTTGGAACATTCTGTGGAGCGGGTACAGTACGCTGCGGCGCGGGCGATGTATCAGTTAACTGGAGAGCGGGTTTACGGAGACCGGTTGGTAAGTGCTTTGAATGGGGATAATTTGCAGTTGAGACGATCGGCTTTGATGGACTTGGGGGCGATCGGCTATTTGCCGGGAGCGCAAGCTATTTCTGAAACTTTAGCAGAAAATAGCCTGAAATTGATTGCGCTCAAAGGAGTTTTGGAGCATCACCTCAATCAACAAGAATCTCTATCTTTGTCAGATGAAGCTATCCAAGTTATGAACTTAATGGATAGTTTACTTTAAAAAAATTAGTTCACAACTGCAATAGGATTGCTGTAGCGATTCTCAATTGTCTGCCGTATATTCAGGAGACAGCACATTTCAGGACAGAGCAGTGCTGTTTCCCTACCTATGTTGATGAGAATGTTGGTGGGTGAGGTGGCAAAAAGTTCGATCGCGCGATCGACCCAACCTACAATTAAAATGGTCACGGTAAAGCTTACAAATACATGGCATTAGAACTAATTCAGGCTGTCGAACAAGCAGATTCTTCCGAAGGCTTGTTAAACGCAGTCAAAGCACTGGCGGCGACTCCCTCAAAACAAGCAATTCCTACCTTAATTACAGTGCTCGGTTACAACAACCCAGGCGCCGCTGTTGCCGCCGTGGATGGGCTAATTCAGCTCGGAGAAGCTGCGGTGCTGCCGCTTCTAGAACAGCTTGACGGCTACAATTACGGGGCGAGAGCTTGGGCTGTTCGGGCTTTGGCGGGAATTGGCGACCCCAGGGGTTTGGAGATTTTGCTCGATGCGGCGGCGAATGACTTTGCTTTGAGCGTGCGGCGGGCAGCGGTTAGGGGTTTGGGGACGATTTGCTGGGAACTGATGCCGACAGAACAAATTGCAGATGCTCAACTTCGCGCTGTGAAAACGCTACTGCAAGCGTCCCGAGATCCAGAATGGGTGGTGCGCTACGCAGCAGCGGGGGGTTTGCAAGCTTTGGCGGGTGCTGCGACTGTTAAACCGGATTGGTTAGCGGAAGTTTCGGCCAGACTTGAGGAAATCACCCAAAGCGATGAAACTACTTCAGTTAAGGCTCGGGCTTTGCTTGCTAAGAAAATATTGTCACTTGGCTAGGGTTTGGGCGATAGTCTCTTCCAAGTCCCCTTGACTGAGAGTGGTTAATATAAAGACTTCTTGTACGGTTTTGCCCTGTCTGGCAATGATTTTAAATCCCCCGCGGATGGGTACTGACACTCTTAATGTCATGCGGGGGATGTGTCCTTTAACTTTGTTGATGACGCCCGGAGTGACAGTTTGAATTCCCATTTTTAGGGTGAGGCGCTCTAAAATTGGTATCAAACCGGGAAGGTGGGTAGAGTGATTCCAAACTAGGCGGCCTTTGGGTTGTGCGTGCATAAATATTTAACCAAATTCAACATACCCAGTCTAAGCCACCCCTGGCTGGAACCAATTTGAAATTCCCTCAACTTGTCTATCAATAACGTTACTGTGAGCGTCATTGCCAGCAAACCGAGGCAATCTCAAACCGAGATTTTTGATTCCTGGCGCGCAAGCTAAGATTTGATGCCGCAGAATTGTCCTGTACTTTTTGATGTTGTGGGTTGGCAACTGTCGGTTTTTCTAGTTGAGTGGCGATCGCCGCGAGCATTTCTGCGAGGCTGCAAGGTTTCTTGAGATAGCCGTCTGCTTTGAGTTCCAGGGCTTTTTCCATTTCGGAACCAGTCATAAAAATAAACGGAATGCTGGCGGTTGCAGGGTGCGATCGCACGGCTGCGAATACTTCTAAACCGTCGAGTTCCGGCATCATGACATCAGACAAAATTAAATCGGGAATTTGGGCAGCTAACTGGATACCAACTTTTCCATTTTCGGCGCCGACAGCTTCAAAACCGTGCGAGTCCAGAAGTTCTAATACCGTTTCTCGGATTAAGTTATCGTCTTCAATTACTAATATTTTTTTCATTTGTTTGAACTCGCTCTTTACGTTGTTTGTATGGCTGTGTTATAATTGTTACAAATTAGTTTTAAATAATTCAATAGGGTTATTGCAAAAAACCGCTTTTGACTGGCAAATTTTTACGGCTTTGTGTCTGCTCGCAGCTACGCACAACACTTGAGTTATCAGCAGCTTTACCCGGTGTACTAGCGCTAGAATTCGCTTCGGCGTACCTAGGATTGTGAAGGTCTAAAATCAGCGATTCAACAGTTTATTTAATAAAGATTCTAGCCGCCTGACTCAAAAAGTTTCTATTTGAGTGGCGATCGCAGTTACGTGTAATTAATAAATCCGCCGATGAGCTAAGCGCGAAACTCCAAGCTGTGCAGTTCACAAATTTCGGGCGATCGGGTAAAATATAACTTGCTGTATCGCTATTAAGTGAGGAAAAAGATATGTCAGAATTTCTAGACTTTCTCAGACATCAGTTTGCCTACGTTGCCATTGGCGAATTTAAACCGGGAAAATTTGAAGCTGCAGAACAACTTTTTGAAAAAGCCGTTGCAACTTATGCCACAGGTTTTAAGGGAGCCTACCTGCTGCAATTGCCCAATACAGACAAAGGTATTGCCATCATTTTTTGGGAAAGCGTAGAAGATATGGCAGCCAATCAAAGCGAAGCTTATCAGGAAATATTGAAGCAGATGACGCCTTTGTTTGCGAAAATACCAGACACAAATGTTTATGAAATTGTCAGTGAAATTCAGCCCAAAACTGAATAATTAAAAAACCTGCAACCTGCGCGTCATTCCCATACCCATCGGCGTTTTTCGCCCGACTCCGCTGTAAAGCGCAAAATCTGCTAAAGTGTTAATTTGCTTGATAGTAGCAGGAGCTATATCTCCCATAATTCGGTAACTAATATCGCCGACGCAGCCAATAAATTTACTGCGAGAATCTGTACAAACTTCTGTTCGGATATCGAAGAAACTCGGGAAAATAGCTTCTGTGAAATTAGGTTCGATCGCAATCCTGCTGTACTTGTTCCAGCGATTCGCTAAACTGCCGAAAATACTTTCTCTAGTTGGCATAGCACTATCGTATACCCCTTGCCGAAAATTAGTAGGAGTGCAAAAAGTAAAAGCAATTTGGCGCTCAGTTTCGGAAGCTCTATCGAACAATTCGGCGTAAGTACAAAAGTTTACCCAAGGCTGGTTTGATTGCGGTTGGCTCAAAATATTAGTAATGTATATATTTGTCGGCCCGAGATGCCAAGGACTCTCGAAATTAAGTTGCTGCCAAAGTTGAGTTAGGCGATCGAACAAACCGTCATCCAGCAGAGAAATTCGCCACCAAATCGGCGTATTTTCCTGAATTGCTTGTTTGTGTTCCCATTGTACAGCCTGCGAAATTGTGCGCGAAGCAGGAGGCAAAACTCTCTTTTGCGGCTGTGGCGTACTGCTTTTGTAAGGCTCTTTTCTCCTTACTTGGAAAGGGCTTAAAGTGAAAGCTTTTTCCTGAGATTGGTCGTGCAGGTACGCGCTCAAATCGGTGTCTACAGCACTCACAAGGTTCAAAAATAAAGCGTGGAGATGCCGCCCCGTTAAAAACTGGGATGGAATTGGCGCGACTGGTCGCAGGTTTAAAACAAGGCTGTAGGGCATTTTTAAATTTATATACGGTGTCTGTATAGACGTTCAGCTAGTATTAATACTACAGCTAAGTTGCAACTTAAATTAAGGAATTTAAATCACATAAGGTGCACAGTGTGCACCCTACGTTTACGACGATTTGTGGGTCGTGTCCACCTACGTTTAGGTTGTAATATTGAGGCAAATCTCTGTCGGGTAAGTTTTTAGGCGATCGAGATTTCTGGCGACAAATAAACGTCTTGGATGGCGTGGAACAATTTTACGCCTTCTTCAAAGGGACGCTGAAAAGTTTTGCGACCGGAAATTAAGCCGCAGCCGCCAGCGCGCTTGTTGATTACCGCTGTGCGAATTGCTTCTGCAAAATCGCTTTTCCCGGAAGCACCGCCGGAGTTAATTAAACCCATCCTTCCCGCATAACAGTTGAGCACTTGATAGCGAGTTAGATCGATCGGGTGATCCGTTGTCAAATCAGAATAAACTCGCTTGTCCGTTTTGCCGTAACTGTGATCACTTGCTTTAGCAACTGCTGCATAGCCGTTGTTGCATTCGGGCAATTTCTGCTTGATAATATCAGCTTGAATTGTCACTCCCAAGTGATTTGCTTGCCCGGTCAAATCTGCTGCAACATGATAATCTTTGTCTTGTTTAAAGATATCGTTGCGGAGATAGCACCACAAAATTGTCGCCATTCCGTATTCGTGAGCGTGGGCAAAAGCTTGACTGACTTCTTGGATTTGTCGCGTCGATTCGGGAGAACCAAAATAAATTGTTGCTCCGACTGCAACTGCTCCCAAATTCCAAGCTTGTTCGACGGTCGCAAACATTATTTGGTCGAATTGATTGGGATAAGTTAGCAACTCGTTGTGATTGAGCTTGACAATAAAAGGGATTTTATGCGCGTATTTGCGAGATACGCTTCCCAAAACTCCCAGCGTTGTCGCGACCGCATTGCAGCCAGCAGAAATTGCTAATTTAATGATATTTTCGCTGTCGAAATAGATGGGATTCGGTGCAAAAGAAGCGGCGGCCGAGTGTTCGATTCCTTGGTCTACCGGCAGGATGGATAAATAGCCGGTATTTGCCAAGCGTCCGCTAGAATAGAGTTGCTGAAGCGATCGCAAAACTTGGGGAGAGCGATCGGTTTGAGCAAAAATGCGATCGACCCAATCCGGGCCCGGCAGGTGCAACAAATCTTTAGAAACTTTCGCTTGATGGGTGAGCAAGTCTTCGGCTTCGTCGCCAAGCCAAGATTCGATCGAACTGGGAACTGATAGTGTAGCTGTCATACAGATTTCCCTCTCAATTTCAATTGCAGGCTGATGATTGCAGACATTAACCTTGCTGATATTGTAGCGAAAAAATCATATTTTCCATCCCTTCAACGCTAGACCCAGTTTTTAACAAGTTAGCGACAACAGCAGCTAGGACGCGCTACTCTATAATAAGCTGGCAGTTCAGCCGGATCTGCGCTGCCAGCGATCGCCGATCGACTCACAACTTTGCCATCACAATGTCACACACTTACTTTGATTCTGAAAACGCTCACAAATCCTTCGAGATGCCCGGTGCCAGGCCCCACTACAACCCCGATCGCCCCGGTCAAGTAGAGCATATTTTCCTCGACTTAGTGCTGAATATTCCCAAACAAAGCTTTCGCGGCACTTGCAGCATCCGCATCAATCCAATCCGCAGCGGCATTGACAAATTAACCTTAGATGCGGTCAACCTGAATATTAAATCAGTAAAAGTCGGCGAAATTGAGCAAAATTTCGACAGCGATGGCGAAGTGCTGCAAATTCAACTACACGAACCAACCGAAGCTTACCAACCAATTACAATTGCGATCGAATACTCGGTAGAAAAACCTCAGCGTGGCCTTTATTTCGTCGGCCCGGACAAACACTATCCAAACAAACCAACACAAGTTTGGACTCAAGGCGAAGACGAAGATTCCCGCTTCTGGTTTCCCTGTTTCGACTATCCTGGACAACTCGCTACTTCAGAAATTCGAGTCCAAGTTCCGAGACAACTATTTGCTATTTCCAACGGCGAATTAATTAGTACAAAAAACGAAGGCGACGATAAAATTTATCACTGGTCTCAAACCCAGGTACACCCGACGTATTTAATGACATTAGCAGTCGGAGATTTTGCCGAAATCAAAGACGAATGGAACGGCAAACCAGTTAATTATTACGTGGAAAGAAGCCGCGAAGCAGACGCTAAGCGCAGCATGGGCAAAACGCCTCAAATGATTGAATTCTTCTCTCAAGCATTTGGCTATCCTTACCCTTTTCCCAAATACGCTCAAGTCTGCGTCGATGATTTTATCTTCGGCGGTATGGAAAATACTTCGACAACTTTGCTAACAGATAGGTGCTTGTTAGATGAACGTGCCACCCTCGACAATCGAGGTACTGAAAGCTTAGTTGCTCACGAATTAGCTCACCAGTGGTTCGGGGATTTAGTAGTAATTAAACATTGGTCTCATGCTTGGATAAAAGAAGGCATGGCTTCTTATTCCGAGGTGCTGTGGACTGACAAAGAATACGGTAAAGAAGACGCGGCTTACTATATGTTAAATGAAGCCCGCAATTATTTAGCTGAAGATAGTTCCCGCTACCGCCGCCCGATCGTTACTCACGTTTACCGCGAAGCAATCGAATTGTACGATCGCCATTTGTACGAAAAAGGCGCTTGCGTCTATCACATGATTCGCGCCGAGTTGGGCGACGAATTATTTTACAAAGCAATTCACACTTTTGTGCGGGATAACGCTCACAAAACTGTAGAAACCATCGATTTGCTCAGGGCGATAGAAAAGGCTACTGGCCGCAATCTCATGTTTTTGTTTGACCAGTACGTTTATCGCGGGGGTCATCCAGATTATAAAGTTGCTTATTCCTGGGATGGCGACAGCAAATTAGCAAAAGTGACTGTCACCCAAACTCAGGTAAAAGACAGCAAAAATGGCAACGGCAACAGCAAAGATGTATTCGATTTGAAAATCCCGATCGGCTTCGGTTACAAGCCAGACAAAGAATCAGACGATGACAGTTGGGCACGTTCAAACCAGAACCTAAAAACTTTCACCGTCCGAGTGCATGAGCGCGAGCAAAGCTTCTATTTTCCCCTAGAAGAGAAGCCGGCGTTCATCAGTTTTGATGTCGGCAATAAATACTTAAAAACTGTTGCGTTAGAGTATGGAGTTGCAGAACTAAAAGCTCAGTTGCAATTCGATCCAGACCCAGTTTCCCGGATTTACGCTGCCCACGCTTTGGCGAAAAAGGGAGGGCTGGAAGCGGTGAAAACGCTGTCAGAAGTTCTCAAGAAAGAGCCGTTCTGGGCAGTACGGGCCGAAGTTGCCGGTCAGTTAGTTGAAATTAAACTCGACCAAGTTTTTGAAGGTTTAGTAACTGGTTTAAAAGATAAAGATGCTCGTGTTCGTCGCGCTGTGGTGAATGCGCTGGGGAAAATCCAAACTCACGAAACTTATAAAGCGCTGAGGTCGATCGTGGAAAAAGGCGACGACAGCTATTACGTAGAAGCAGCAGCAGCGAGTGCTATGGGCTCCATTGCAGGGGCTAACCCCGACGAAAAACCGACCGACGAACAGGTACTGAAAGAGTTAAAATTGGTGCTGAAAGAGCGTCAGGGCTGGAATGAGGTAGTGCGATCGGGTGCGATCGCCGGTTTGGCGCAGATGAAAACTTCTGAAGATGCGCTGAATCTAATTTTGAAATACACAGCCGCCGGTACTCCGCAAGCTTTGCGCTTGGCTGCAATTCGAGCTTTGGGCACAATTTCGACTGGTCAAACGAAGGTCAATTTAGAACGGATTTTGCAGCGATTGGCAGAATTATCTAAAGAGACGTTTTTCTTGACTCAAGTCTCTGTAGTAGTGGGATTAGGACAAATGCAAACTCGCAAAGCAATTCGCATTTTGCGTTCTTTAGCTGACCAAACTCCCGATGGCCGCGTTCGCCGCATGGCTGATGAAGCTGTGCAAAGAGTGCAGAAAAATGTTGGTTCTGATGCAGCGGTAAAGCAGTTGCGGGAGGAGTTAGACCAGGTGAAAAAGGAGAATCAAGATTTGAGGAGTCGGATGGAAAATTTGGAGGCTAAGGCGAAGAAAGATTAGGTGTAAAACCCCAGACCGGCGCAGATAAAGGCAGATATTGGCGATCGGCTTTTATCTGCTTGTCGGTAGAGGATTGTGCGCGGTTATTATAATAATATTATTGTTCAGTGGGAGTGCATGGGAATTTCCTCTTTTCGACAAGCAGGAAAAGCCAAATATGTTTATTCTCCACTTTATTGCTGTCTTAACTTGGGAAGTGTCGAGACTCAGGATGCTGTTTTTATTTTTTAGTTGTAAACCGTTCATGAGGTTACAGCAGCTTTTGTAGCCACAAATATTGCCGAAATCATGAGTATAAAAATCGCTTTACTGGTTGATCAATCGGGGGTAATTCCCTATCGCATTCAAGACGGACAAATTGAAGTAATGCTGATTACTTCTTCGGCTAGCAAGCGCTGGGTGATTCCCAAAGGATTAATTGAACCTGACATGACTCCCCAAGATTCCGCTGCCAAGGAAGCTTGGGAAGAAGCAGGTTTGTTGGGTAAAGTGTTCCCGGATTTGCTGGGAACTTACGAGTATCAAAAGTCCGGCTACACTTGTCAGGTAGAAGTATTTTTAATGCAAGTGCAAGCTGTTCTAGAAATTTGGCCGGAAGCTAGCAGGAGAAAGCGACAGTGGGTAAGTATTCCTAAAGCAATTAAGCGGGTTAATGAACCGGAACTCAAACTCATTTTAGCGGATTTGCCGAATAGGTTCTGGTGATTCAGTCAGGGATGTAGCACCTAATTATCTAATGTGCGCCGAGGCGCATATTACCGCCATAATTCGCGCGTCAAACCACTTTTTGGTCTTAGTATAAACTTGTAGGGTGCGTCCGTAAGCTAAATTTTTGGAAAATCGAGCTATGATTACTGACGTACCCTACAAACTTATGATATCAGTGTAAAAAGTTTCCCCTTAAGCGTTAGCTGAGAGGAAAGGAATGCTTTCGGCTAAGTTATCCTTAACTTCAACTCCCTGTTTTCTCGCCCAAAACTGACTCAAAAAGTGAATTTGTCGCAAGCCGACAACTAAATTTAAACCGGGTACAAAAATCCACCAAACTGTTAGTGGCTCTTTGATTCCTTCTTGACGGTACAATTCGTTAACTGTCTTGTAAAGTTTGAACTGCACGATGTAAATCCAAGCAATACCCAGGAAGGAAAACCAACCAAACCATCCGGGAACGTCAGGGTCGAATATCCGCAAAGCTTGGGGGACGGCTACTCCTAAAACAAAGGGAAGCAAGCAAAGGGTTCCCGACCAACCGCTGCCGTTATAGCGACGCAATTCTTCTTGAATAATCCATTTGTACCATCCGTAATATAGCAGCAAGCTGACTCCAGACAGCAAAATTACTCGCCACAAAGAGCGGGGTTTACCTAAAGGTTTGTCGGACATATTTAGCTGTAAGATATGAATTGCTATCTTGATTGTATTAACATTTATTAATTATTGCAAAATCATTTCTCGAATCGATCGCGCGGTTGCAGGGGCCAGCAGAACACCGTTGCGATAGTGGCCGCTGGCGATCAAAACGCGATCGTTACCGGGAAGCGTCTCGATAATTGGGGCCGGCCGCCCTTCCGGCCGCGGGCGCAATCCAGACCATTTCCTGATGATTTCAGCTTCTGCTAAGGCGGGACAAAGTGATCTCGCCCTCGCCATCACTTGCCCCAACATATCAGCATTCGGCTGAATTTCCCCGCCATTTTCGGAAAACTCCACCGTCGCCCCCACCCAAAATTCCCGATCGCCCACAGGCACAATGTGAACGTCATCGCAAGTAATTACCGGCCTAAAATCTGGGTTTCCTAAAGGCTTAGCCGATCGCAAATGCAGCGCTTGTCCCAACACCGGGCGAATGTCAACCAACTGATTTAACGATGCAGTCACAGCAGCAGAACCCAAACCAGCAGACACAATTAGTCGATCAAACTTTAAACTAGCAGCAATCTCCGCTGCTTCAACGGGCACGCCAAACTCAAAAATCACCCCATTTCGTTCAGCAGCATCAACCAAAGCCAAAGTTAGCGCCGTCGGATCGACTTGCCGGTCTTGAGGCGAATAAATCGCAGCAATAATCTTATCATTTAAATAGAGATGAGGGCAGCGATCGCGCACTCGTTCCACATCCCAAAGTTCCAATTGCCAACCTTGAGAACGGCGAGTTGCTATCAATTTTTCCCACTTACTTAAATCCTCTCCCTCCGAACAAAGCATTAAAATTCCTTGTTTGTTAAAAGGAATTTTTCGCCCCGTAACTGCTTCCAATTCAGGAATCAAAGTTTCGTAGCGCTGAAGGCTGGTTTCCCTCAACTGCCAATTTCTACCCTTAGTTTTGTGGCTGATAACTCCCATCAAAACACCGAGTGCAGCGCCAGTAGAACCTTGTGCCGGCGGCTGTTTGTCGAACACAGTAACTTTCAGTTGGGGCAATTGACTTAGTTCAAAGGCGATCGAAGCCCCAACAATACCGCAACCAATAATTGCAACGCGAACCATTCAATTTTAGATTTTAGATTTTATATTTTATATTTTATAGAAGTTTTTCGTAGGGTTCTGAGCGCAAAGCGTGTCAAATCAACAGTAAAACCCTCTGTTTTTATCGTTTGTGTCAAAGTCTAGATCCCCCTAAATCCCCCTTAATAAGGGGGACTTTGAATGCTCTGCCCCCCTTTTTAAGGTGGAGTTTGAATACTCTTTTCCCCCCTTACTAAGGGGGGTTAGGGGGGAGCTAGACTTGACTACAAGCGATATTTATTATGGGTTTCAGTCTTAATTTGACACCCATCAATTGCCAAGCCTACAAACCCCAAGCTATGAAGCTTTAGGAATTAGCTGCAAGAAGGTATCGAAATCATTGACAGCTTTTTGATAGCTGGCCGTGACTTTTGCATAGTCAAGCTCTTTAGCAGCAAGATCAATGTTAACCAAATCGGTAAACAAACTCTTAGTTAAATCAACAGCTTGTTGTTGAGCACTAGGCAACAAACTCGCAGAGACGGTTTTCATGGTGTTCCGCAAGTCGCCTAGAGGCCCGTGAATGTAAGTTCTGGTATCAACCCAATTCCGTTTTTGAATTAGGGTGCCCAGTTTATCCATGCGCGAGCGGAACTCTGTCAGAGTAGGAACATAGCGCTGAATTTGCTGGGTCTGGGCTGCTGTGTAAGTCGTTGGAACTTTTGCTTCGACACTGCTGCAACTAACCAGAAATGCCATCAAAAACGCCATCATCAAGGCAAAAATTGAACGGGGACGAGTCATATCGATTTTAGATTTTAGATTTTAGATTTCTCGTTCTCAGGCTCTGCCTGGAAATGCAGCTCGGCGAGGAGCTGGTTCACTGACCTAGCACCGAGAGTTATGTACAAAATATTATTTTACCTCCTGGCGGCGCAGAAAAGTTATCACAGCATCGCCAACTTTTTCTGACCAATGTTCTTGAGGATAATGCCCCGCTTGTTCCAGTGTGACTAACTCTGCATTTTGCAGGGAACCGACTAGCTTTTTAGCAGGTTCAACACTCAGCCAAGGATCTGTCAAACCCCACACAAATAAAGTTGGTCGAGTCCATGCTTTCAAGCCGGATTCAATTTCGGCCATTGACTGGGGCAATTGAATATTGCGGACAGTATTCATCAGGGATCGACCTGCATCCGAACTCTTCAAAAACGGGCGGCGGTAAACATCTAAATCCTTGTCTGATATTGTCTGCCGGCTGCCGCCTTCGAGAGTTCTGTCAACCAAAAGCGGGTCTTGCGTCATCATGTCGCCAATAAAAGGCAGCCCCAACTGCTGCATTTTCCAAGGCAATTTGATATCTGGTGAAACTGGTGTATTTATGATGGCTAAACGCTCAATTTTATCGGGATTGCGTAAAGCGTATTGAATGCCGGCTGAAGCTAAAAATCCTTGGACAACGAGGGAAAAGCGCTCTAATTCTATAGCTTGAATAAAGCCAGCGAGGGCGTCAACAAAAGCATCGGGAGTGTAGGCAAAGTCGCGCTTGTCTGGTTTTGCCGATCGCCCGTAACCCACCCAATCAGGGGCGATCGATCTAAATCCCTGGGCCGCCAAATCCGGCATCATTACAGTCCAGGTAAAACTCTGGGACGGCAAACCGTGCAGCAGCAGTACGGGCGGTTTACCAGTTTCGTTAACCGGATTTGTTTCCCGATAAAACCATTGCAGCGGGCCTACTTCAACTATTTTCTCATCAATTGACATTATTTTACTGGTTATTTATCAAACAATAAGGCGGGTATTCCCCGCCCTACTTACCTAATAGTTGGGTGTACACAGAGTACCTTACCCAACTAATTACAGCCGCGTTTAGAAATTCATTTCAGCAGCTTGAACTTTTTCGACCTGTTTCTTCTTGAGAACGAGCATAATTTGAGCCAGCATGGTTATAGCCACGAAAGCCATCAATCCTTTAACGCGATCGGCACTTTGCAGCACAATCTCCACGTCTTTTTGACCGAAGCCGCCCACATTAGGATTGTTGGTCAAAAGTTCGCCTGCTGCAACTGTTTGTCCTTCGGAAACAATCAGTTCTGGGCCTGCAGGAATCGTATCAACAACCGCTGCACCTTCGGCAGGTTGAATTGTCACTTGATAACCGCCATCTTCAGGTTGAGCAATCTTAGAAATGGTGCCAGCTACCGAAGCATTGTAAACAGTATTATTGCTCTTTTCGCCAGTAGGATAAACCTGACCGCGGCCGCGGTTGCCACCAACATAAATTTGGTATTTGCCGTAGTGAACCGACTTGTCTGTTTCCGGATTCGGCGACAAAACGGGGAATACCAATTCTTTGTATTGTTCTCCCGGCAGTGGGCCCACTAAAACAATATTTTCTTGGGTTTCGCTGTAAGGTTGGAAGTAAAGATCGCCGACTTTTTCCTTCATTTCTTCGGGAATTCTGTCAGCGGGAGCAATCTTGAAACCTTCGGGCAACATCACAACTGCGCCGACATTCAAGCCGGTTTTGCTGCCGTCGCCGCCAACTTGTTGAACGTTAGTATCGTAGGGAACTTTGACAATAGCTTCAAACACCGTATCTGGCAAAACAGATTGCGGTACTTCAACTTCAGTCGGTTTTGCACCGAGGTGACAGTTAGCGCAAACAATCCGGCCTGTTGCTTCGCGGGGAGTAGCGGGTGCTGTTTGCTGAGCCCAGAAAGGGTAAGCAAATGCTGCTTGGGGAAGTGCGATATCGCTGGTGAGGAAAAATCCTGCAGCTGCGATCGCAATTAAGGCTGTTTTCGCGATCGTCCTGGCACTGCGGCGAAATATCGCAGATAAATTAGTTTGTGGCATTAGAGTATTCAATCTCAAAGGTCAGACAATTTTGGATTTTGGATTTTGGATTTTGGATTTTGGATTTTGGATTTTGGATTATTAGACTGGTTTAGGGATGCACTTATCTGTGGTTTTCACCATTCACCCCCTATCTAAAATCTCAAATCTAAAATCCAAAATAGTTTAAGACCACCAAGGTGCTTCGCCGGTGCGGAAATCAGTTTCTGTCCAAGTTGTAAAAGCGATCTTGTCATCTGCGACAGTGGCGTGGGCCAGGGCCAGAGACAAAGGCGCGGGGCCGCGTACCACTTTGCCCTCATTGTTGTATTGAGAACCGTGGCAAGGACAGATAAACTTGTTTTCGCTAACATTCCAAGGCACGACGCAACCCAAGTGAGTGCAGACTGCATTGATGCCGTAGTCGGCGATAGATTGGTCTTCTTTCACCACAACATAGGTGGGGTCGCCTTTGAGACCTTGGGCTAAGCTGCGATCGCCCGCAGGGTGCGAAGCCAAATATTCGCTAACGATGATGTCGTTACCCAAAGCATCTTTAGCTGTCACTCCGCCCCCAACTGCCCCACTCGACGGAGGAACAAAATATTGGACAACGGGATAGAGTGCGCCCAGTGCCACACCTGTGACTGTACCGAACGTCAGCAAATTCATAAATTGGCGACGCCCCATATCGGGGACATCGGGATTTCCAGCAGAAGATTGAGCCATGACCTGCCTTTACGGTTTTAAGTTACGTTTGTTTGTTAGCTGTTAGCGAACCTGTACGTGCAGAGGAAGGAGGATAATTGCCGTTAATCTGCTCGCACAAATTTTAGGCCGCGAAAATTCCTTTTAAGAATGCGCCTTCCAGCCTTTATTAGAGTATTATTACATTTTTTGAACTTTGTCTTTTATTGTTTAATGGATTAACTCAGGAGCAACCATGACGGGCCAGGATTTACACCAGCTACTGCTAGAAAAATGGGGAAAGTCTTACGATATCAGATTGCGGCGAACGCGGGGCAAGATTTTTGTGCAAGTTATGTGGAAATATCTAGAACAGGCATCTTTTCCGATGACGGAGGCTGATTATTTCGAGCATTTGGATGCGGTGGCCAATTACCTCAACGGCTGGGGGAGCACAGAACAGGTGAGAGAATATATCGTAACTACTCGCGATCGCCCGCGCTTGGGTAAAGCTGTCAGCGTTCCTCTAGATTTGGGTGAAAGAGCCTCCGAGTGGTTGCTAGACGAGTTTTGAATCACTCCGTCGATTTTAGATTTTAGATTTTAGATTTTAGATTGACTCCACAGCCGGGATCTGGCGGAGTTCCCTAAAGTTTTGTGTCGCGCCGCGGCTGGATTAGTTGAGCCCAAAGTCCCGAAAATCGATCGGCGAGCTTGTCATACGAGTTGCCGCTGGTGAGAAACTAAGCTGTGGCGCATCTAATTTGCACAGGTGTTTTGATTCAAAGTCTTGTGTGGCGGGCTTTGCTGCGCGCGCCCAACTGTGGGATTTAAAGCGACAACAGTTTCTGGGGCTTTTTAGAGGCTTTTTAAATTTTCGGCGATCGGACTTCTAGCTTACCAAAATCATCCGAACCAATTTCTGTCAACAATTTCACATACAATGAAGGTCAGATATCTTGTGAAACTTAGGAGAATGTTGTAATGGGTGTTGCACTGGGAATGGTTGAAGTCTTAGGATTTCCCGCTGCAGTAGAAGTTGCGGACTCAATGGTGAAAGCAGCCCGTGTTACTTTAGTTCGCTATGAGAAAATAACCCGCGCCTACTGGACAATTATAGTGCGAGGAGATGTTTCTGAAGTGCAAGCAGCCGTTGCTGCTGGAGTTGAATCAGTTAAAAAGGTCGATGGCGGAAAGTTGCTATCGTATCACATAATTGCTCGTCCCCACGAGAATCTGGATTACGTTTTGCCGATCGGCTATACTCCCGAAGTCGAACAGTTCCGAATGTAGTCAAAGTTTTGACAAAACTTTGGTGTGGAATTTTAACTTTTAGTGATTATAGAGGCGCGGGCGATCGCGTCTCTATATTTTTTGGCTGGGAGTCGATATATTTTTGTGCTGTGTTTATCTGCGGTATATTTTGCCGAAGCAGGAGGCAGAATAATTTGGAATTCTTAACCGCAGATAAACGCAGATAAACGCAGATAATACAATCACCCAAAAATCAAATCACTGGCGGTGATTGTGATCTGAACTCCCTTCAGAATTCCGATGATTTGGCCATTCTGAAAAATCCCGGTATCGATATCTAAACCATTACTCACAGACTTAGAAGTTATGTCTTTAAACGGAATTTGTTCAGACGGAGCGGGAGACGGAGCGGGAGACGGAGCGGGAGACGGAGCGGTAGAACGTACCAAAAGTTTATCTTCACCTTGTTTGAAGTCAGCAATAGTATCTATTCCCGAACTCCTCCAAAGCCTAAACTTGTCAGCCCCCCTGCCACCAACCAGATAGTCATCACCGCTCAAGCCAAACAACAAGTCGTCGCCCCCCCCGCCAATCAACGTTTCGCTGCCGTATCCGCCAAGCAGAGTATCGTTATACCTAGAACCTATCGCTACTTCGATGCCCGAGAGCGAGTCTATGCCACCGAACCCGTCGGAAGCCCGACCTAACCCAGACGCGTCACCGACTGGGCCCAACTGGAGATAGACGCCAGTTCCTACAATACTGTAAGATACTGTGTCGATGCCATCCCCACCATTGAGCAAGTCATTCCCAGCACGACCCGACAAAGAGTCATTACCGCGCCCGCTCAAGAGCGTTTCATTGTCGCTCCCGCCAACTAAGGTGTCGTCTCCGTTAGAACCGATAACGACTTCAATGCCCGAAAGCGAGTCTACAAAGTTTGATAATTGAGAACTGGAACGTAGCCCGCCGAGAACAATATCAAAGCGCCCTGTAGCCCTGCCTAACCCAGAACCGTCGCCGACTTCGCCTAACTGAAGATTGATACCAGATCTTATGTCCTCATCGCTGTAAGATACTGTGTCGATGCCATCGCCGCCATTGAGCAAATCATTGCCGCCACCCCCCAAAGAGTCATTACCGCGTCCGCCCAAGAGCGTTTCATTATTGTACCTCTTGCCAACTAAGGTGTCGTTGAAGTTAGAACCGATAACGACTTCAAGGCCCGAAAGCAAGTAGTCTACACCGCCCAATCCATCGGTACTCAAGGCGGGCACAGAATAGTACCGTCTGCGGAGCTCGTCTAAGCGAAGATTGATACCAGTTGTCGCACTCGTGTAAGATACTGTGTCGATGCCATCGCCGCCATCAAGCGAGTCATTGCCACTCCCGCCATCAAGCGAGTCATTGCCACTCCCGCCATCAAGCGAGTCATTGCCAGTCCCGCCATCAAGCGAGTCATTGCCAGTGTCGCCTTTTAGCCAGTCATTGCCAATTCCCCCTGTTAGCCAGTCATTGCCGGCCCAGCCCCAGAGACTGTCATTGCCAGCTTCGCCAGAGATGATGTCATCGATAACTGTGGAAGCGGGAGGGCCGACGAAGAAGTAGTCAGGGCCCGGAGTGCCAGTTGTTGTTGCCATATATTTAATTTCCGATTGAGATTAAGAAACTGAAACCGTCAAAAAGGTAAAAATCTACAGGGTGAATTTTTTAAATGAACTTACTAAAAAATCCACCCAAAAAACCAAGAAGTCTCCTATCTTAGGCAGCCAGGAAACTCAAAAGATATAGCTAGACTTCAGTGAGCCAGGTTGACTCTCTTGCTGAATTTTTACGTTCTTGTTCAGTAATTTCACTCTGTTGGTATGTTATCTCTAAGTCGAATACTAAGGATCGGCTCGTGTCAAATCTTCATGAAAACCTTAAAAACCAACTTATTAAAATAACTTATGATTGCCCGCCCGATCGCCTAAAAAATAGTGTGAATTAAGGCTCAAAACCTTGACCCCAGACACCTAATACTAAACTTTGCTAATGTGAATTTTATATTTTATATTAAATACTTATCAAAGTGATCCTAAATCAGCAAAGATTATCATATAAAACAATCAACTTACTCAAATAGCTGAGAAGCTTAGCTTTACACAATGTTTATAAGCTTACTTAAGTAAATAGGGAATTCGCCCTCAAAATAGCTGAAGCAATGTTTTTAAGATAAGTTGACAACAATCCCAATCTCGGCTAAAAATAGCAGACAATTTTAAAATTCAGATGTTCGGTAACTTTTACATTGTCTGCTATTCTTAATTCTCATCGTCCTAAAAGCTTCACCAAACCAACCCCGCCAAAATACAAGCTCAGCACCGCACCTCCTAAAAGACTTTGAGTCAAAGGGTCAGTAGAAGGCGTTAACACCGCTCCCAAAACTGCTGCTCCCAAGACTACATACCGCCAGCCGGAGAGCATTTGGTTGGAAGAAAATATGCCCAAAACACCGAGCAATACTAGGACGATCGGGATTTGAAAAGCTAAGCCGGTGCTGAACATTAACAGCAGCACAAATTTAAAGTATTTGTCGATCGACCACAACTCCTCTACAACATCCGCTCCATAGCTAACAAAGAAGTTGAGCGCCGCCGGAATCAGAGCGATGTAAGCAAATACTAAACCGCCCAAAAATAAGAAACTCGATCCTAAAAACACAGGCCCCAGCAACCTGCGTTCTTTCCGAGTCAAACCGGGGAGAACAAACATCGCTATCTGGTAGAAAATAAACGGACTGGCGATGAGCAAACCGCTGTATCCTGCTACTTCGATAGAAACAAAGAAATACTCGCCGGGAGCTAGTTGCAGAAACTTGACCGGTCCCGCCGGTACTTCTAGCAGTTGCACGATGGGCTTAACTGTGAAAAAGCAACCGATTACAGCGATTACTACGGCAATGAGCGAGTAGAAAATTCGCAGACGCAATTCTTCTAAATGCTCGAACAAAGACATCTCCACTTCGTCGGGAAGTTCGTCGAGAAATTCGTTTTCTAAGTTGCGGGAACCCATCGCACCGCCTGCGATTGGTGCAATGCTGTTTTCCGGGCTAATTGCTTCGAGATTGTTGTCGGAACCTTGTTCGGGTGTCTCCAAGTTTGAGGGAGCAGTCATAGGGAATGGGTAATTGGTAATGGGTAATTGGAAATTGGTAATTGGAAATTGGTAATTGAGAATAGTTATTTCATAATTGCTCAGACTTCCTTCTTCATTCTTTATTCTGACTTCAGCAGAAGGAACGATCGATAATTAATCCGTGTAGCGGTGTCAAAAGCCGTGTCGTGCCTTCATTATTCAATCACGATCGCAATTTTGCCGATCGCGCGGCAGGTTTCGCTGTAAGCGTGGGCTGCTGCTACTTCTGCTAAGGTGTAAGTGCGATCGACAATCGGCTCAACTTTATCGGATTCTATTAACTCCCGCAAAGCCCCTAAATCGCTGGTGTTGGCATTGGCGACAATTAATTTAGCTTTTTTCCCCGATATAAACCAGCTTGTTACCATCGGTGCGAGGTTGTCTAAACTCGGCAAAGTCGAGATATAAATTCCCTCTGGTTGCAGCACTTTTTCGCATTCAGCAAATGTTCTTGTCCCCACAGCATCTAAAATTATATCATATTTATCGGTTTGTTGAGTAAAGTCAATTTGTTCGTAATCCAGGACAAAATCGGCTCCCAAACTCTTGACCAATTCTCTATTTTTAGCACTGCAAACTCCCGTTACTTCCGCATTCATTGCTTTCGCAATTTGCACCGAAAACGTGCCGACTCCGCCGGAAGCGCCGTTAATCAATACTTTATTTCCTGCTTGAATTCCACCCAAATCCCTGAGCGATTGCAAAGCAGTTAAACCTGCGATCGGTACTGCTGCTGCTTCTGCATGAGTGATGTTTTTCGGTTTAATTGCCGCATCGGATTCTGGCACGGCGGCGTATTCGGCGCAAGCACCCCCATTGATGGGATTTAAGAAAGTATAAACTTCATCTCCGGGTTGAAATTTGGTGACTTCCCGGCCGACTTCCACTACAACTCCCGATATGTCAGAACCGACTATGCGAGGAAAGTTAAATCCTGTCAATAGTTGCAGGTGTCCGTGCCGGATTTTCCAGTCTACGGGATTGACGCTGCTAGCGCGAACTCGCACTAACAATTCGTTGGATTTGGCGATCGGCTTTTCCAACTCTCGGTACTGCAATTCCTCGGCTGAACCGTAGCGATCGAACGCAACTGCTTTCATGGCAAATTTTCCGGTTTATTTCCAATAGAACATTCAATCCTTTACAATTACAGCACATTCGATCTAAATGTGACACAGCAAATTTAGCTAGCCTTGTAGCAGCGGGCGATCGACTCTTGCTAATCTCCAGACAAGGCGCAGGCGTGAGGCAATGGGTTCGCTGGCCCAGTGCGATGGCTAGCGATTAAAATTAATAGGGACGGGGCGGGCGATCCCATAACCCTGAGCATAATCTACTCCAATCTCCCGCAATTTTTCTAAGATAGCCTCGTCTTCGACAAACTCAGCTATAGTTTCAAGATTCATCGCATGGGCAATACGATTAAAGCCTTCCACCAGCGCTTGAGAAATCAAATTATGACTAATATTCTTGACAAAAGCACCATCAATTTTTAGATAATCAACTGGTAAATTTATCAGATATGCAAAGGAACTCAACCCACTGCCAAAATCATCTAAAGCAAAGCAACAGCCAATTTTTTTGAGTTCGCTCATGAAATATCTGGCTTGCTCAAAGTTTGCGATAGCTGCGGTTTCGGTGATTTCAAAGCCAATGCTTTGTGGGGGGACTTGGTAGCGAGAAAATTGTTCGATTAAAAATCTCAGAAACTGATTGTTACTAATGCTAGCCCCAGAAAGATTGATCGTATACAAGCCTTTGCTAAGAACATCTTTCTCCGGCAATTTGTGATAATTAGAGAAAAAAGTTTTGATTACCCAACAATCGATCTCAGTTATCAAGCCGTAACGCTCGGCGGCGGGAATAAACTCATTGGGAGATACTATTTTTCCATTTTCGTCCAGCATTCTGAGCAAAATCTCATAATGCTCTACTAATGGTTTAGAGGTAATAGAGACAATCTTTTGGTAGTAGAGACAGAAACGATTGGTTTCCAGCGCTCGGCTGATTTGGGAAATCAACTGCCTCTCACCACGTTGTTTAATTAGTTCGCTATCATCTAGACTATAAATATGAACACAGTTGCGGCCTCTGGCTTTGGCGGCATAACAAGCTGCATCAGCCGATCCCAGAAGCTCCCTCAAATCTTGGCTGGTTTTGTCAATAGCAACAACTCCAATGCTGACTCCGATGATAAAGGTTTTGCCATTCCAAATAAACCGAAACTGATGCACTAGGTCTTTGAGGTTTTCCGCAATCTGAGTTGCTTGAGAGAGCGAACATTGAGTGAGCAAAATACCAAATTCATCACCTCCCAAGCGAGCCAGCATATCATGAGCACGGACTCCCTGTTGAATAAGTGCGGTGATTTGGCGCAGTAGCTCATCGCCAGCAATATGACCTACGGTATCGTTAACGACTTTGAACTGATCTAAATCTAAATAACAGAGAGCGTGCTGCTCATTGGTATCTTTAACAGAGGCGAGCGCCTCAACTAGGTGCTGCTCAAATCTTCGACGGTTGATTAACCCCGTTAGGGCATCGTGACTGGCTTCCCAAGATAGTTGACGGGTGAGATAGCGCGATTCAGTAACATCATGAAAGACGATTACTGCCCCGATAATTTGACCTTGGCGGTCTCGAATAGGTGCTGCCGAGTCAGCAATGGGATACTCGGTTCCATCATCGGCAATCAGAATAGTATTGTTAGCTAAGGTGACAATTCGCTGCTCTAATAGAGCCTTGTTTATAGGATTCTCTACTGGCTCTCGCGTTACTTGATCAACAATTAGGAAGACTGTCGAGAAAGGAACTCCTTGAACCTCCTGAGTTTTCCAGCCTGTCAGTCGCTCAGCTATAGGATTGAAATATTTCACCCTACCTTGGGCATCAGTAGTAATGACCGCATCGCCAATGGATTGCAGTGTCACTTGAGCCAATTCCTTTTCGGCAAAGAGAGACTCTTCGAGACGTTGCCGTTCTTCAATTTCTATCAAGAGACGTATATTCTGCTTTTGGAGTCTTTGTTGCAGCCTTCGGATCGTTAGGTGGGTTTCGACACGAGCTAATACTTCTTCCACTTGAAATGGCTTAGCAATATAATCTACCCCTCCAGCAGCAAGCCCTTGCACCTTATTAAAAGTTTCATTTAGCGCACTCAAAAAAATTATTGGAATGTCTGCGGTGCTCTCGTCAGATTTTAATTGTCGGCAAACTTCATAACCATCAATATCAGGCAATTTAATGTCTAGTAAGATTAACTCTGTCGATGGCGATTGGGCCGCTCTGATCGCCATTGACCCTGTTATAGCACTGCGAACTTTATAACCCTCTTCCCTCAAAGTATCCCTGAGTAGACGCAGGTTATCAGGCAGATCGTCAACAATTAAAATATTGCCTCGGTAGTTTGTAGCTCGCTCGCTAACCCTATCGCTAGTTCTATCGATAATCATACTGATTTCCCTAGTTTTTTGCTAGACGACTATAAACATATGCACAAATAGTATAGTTGAATTATTAGCCTATCAAGCTCACTTTACGCAGAAAGAAGTCCTGCGATCCCCGATATATTGGGGTGGCAAGGGGGCGCAGCCCTACACAATCTGAATAGTTCGGTTAGGGGCAGTCCCCCCGTGGTTGCCCTTCTTCGCTTCGCCTAACATCAGAAGAAGAGTATTTCAACCCCAGCAGCCGATTTATGAACAAGCGGATTTCTCAAATGGCAAGTCTACTCGTCATGGCGATCGGGTGTCTCGTGCTACTGGGTTGGCAATTTGACATCTCGCTACTCAAAAGCGGTTTTCCCGGTATGGGTTCGACCATGAAAGCAAACACGGCAATTTGCTTTTTGCTGGCTGGAGTGTCTTTGAGATTGTTGCAGTACCAAAGAACCCGACTGCAAAATCGCATCGCTCAAGGGATGGCAGGATTCATAATCATCATCGGTTTGCTGACGCTGAGCCAGTATATTTTTGGTTGGAAGCTGGGTATTGATCAGTGGCTTTTCCCAGATTTCGTATCTTCAGCGACTCCTTATCCGGGAAGAATGGCAGTAAATACCGCCCTAAATTTTGTGCTGATGGGACTAGCACTCTTACTATTAGGGCAAAATTCCCAACGCGATACTTGGTTTGCTCAGATTTTTAGTAGTGTTGCAACTTTAATTTCTTTACTAGCTTTATTTGCGCACCTATTCCATGTCGATGTTCTTGAACGTTTGGCCACAATTACGACGACTCAACCCGTAAACACGATCGCCACCTTTTTCATCCTCTATGGAGGAATTTTATGGCTCCGCCCCAAACAAGGATTAATGCAAGTAGTAAACAGTCCTCTGGTGGGCGGAGTAATGGTTCGGTGGTTGCTGCCTTGGGGGACAATCTTTCCCGTGACACTGAACTGGTTGACTCTTCAGGGACAAAATTTAGGCTGGTATAACGTTAATTTTGGCTATACATTGCGTTCAACTGTTATGGTTGTCACGTTCTCAATTCTCATCTTGGGGACGGCTCGCTCTTTAAACCAGATAGATTACAGGCGCCAAAAAGCGGAAAAAGAAATTAAAAAACTTAACGAAACTTTAGAAATTCTTGTGGCTGAACGAACAGATGCTTTACAAAAATCGCAGGCTCGTTTTGCGGGAATTCTAGAAATCGCCAATGATGCAATTATTTCAGTCGATCGCACTCAACGCATTACCCTGTTTAATCAAGGGGCCGAAAAGATGTTTGGCTATAAAATTGAGGATATTTTAGGGAAGCCACTGAATTTACTGCTGCCAGAACAGTTTAGAGATGCACATCCGCAGCATATCAAACAATTTGCACAGTCTTCTACCAGAGCGCGAAGGATGGGAGAACGAGGCGAGATTTTGGGTCGTCGTCAAGATGGAACGCAGTTTTCGGCTGAAGCCTCTATTTCTAAGCTGGAAATGGGAGACGAAACGGTATTTACTGTTATTATGCGCGATATTAGCGATCGCAAACAAATTGAAATGGCTTTACGAAACAGTGAAGAGCAGTTTCGCCATGCGTTTGAAGATGCCTCTATCGGGATGGCGATCGTTTCACTTGATGGGCACTGGGTTAAAGTCAATCCTGCCTTATGTCAGATTCTTGGCTACTCTTCAGAAGAGTTGTTAGCGTTAACTTTCCAAGACATTACCCATCCTGATGATTTAGACGCGGATCTTAGTTATGCAAATCAACTATTAGCAGGAACAATTTCAACTTACCAACTGGAAAAACGGTATTTTCATAAACAAGGACATATTATTTGGATTCTTCTTGATGGCTCGCTAGTACAAGATGGACAGGGAAATCCACTGCATTTTATTGCTCAGATCCAAGACATTACCGCTCGAAAAGAAGCTCAAAAGACGCTAGAGCTTCAAAGCGTTATCATGAATAACATGGCAGGAGGAGTGTGTTTAATCAAAGCCTCAGACCTCATGCTCGTCTACACCAATCCTACCTTTGACGCTATGTTTGGCTACACAGAGGACGAACTCGCAGGTCAAGCCCTTGGTGTCTTGAATTATGTCGATACAAATTTTACACCAGATGTAACCGTTCTAGATATCGTCACTCAAATTGAACAGACTGGCGAAGCGAAATATGAAGTCCACAATAGAAAGAAAGATGGAACTCTCTTTTGGTGCAGAGTTCATACATCCAGGTTTGAGCATCCTGAATACGGAACTGTATATGTTGCCGTTCAGGAGGACGCAACAGAGCTAAAACTGGCTGAGCAAGCCTTGCAAGCTACCACAAATCGCCTCAATTTTCTTCTAAACTACAGCCCCGTGGTCATTTCTAGCAGTAAACCTGCTGGCGATTATGGAGCCACGTTCATCAGCGAAAATATCAAAGATATATTGGGCTACGAAAGCAGCGAGTTTTTAGAAGATTCTAAATTTTGGGTGAATCACTTACACCCAGATGATGTAGAACCCGTACTTAATGACTTACCAAATGTATTGGTTAATGATTTTTATTTACACGAATACCGTTTTCGTCGCTCCGATGGGGTTTATCGCTGGATGCTCAGTCAGCTTAGGCTAATTCGAGATAATTCAGGTACACCAGTAGAAATCTTGGGATATTTAATTGACATTAGCGATCGCAAACAAGCTGAGTTGGAATTTCATCAGGCAAATGAAGCAAACCAAGCCAAGACTGTCTTCCTCGCCAATATGAGCCACGAACTCCGCACCCCCCTCAACTCAATTTTGGGCTTCACGCAATTGATGAGCTATGAGAGAAATCTGGCTCCTTCTATTCAAGAACGTTTACAAATTGTCAATCGTAGCGGTAGACATTTATTGGACTTGATTAACGATATTTTAGATTTATCCAAAATAGAGAGCGGACGGATGACACTCAATCTTTCTGACTTTGGTTTGACAAATTTGCTGGCTTCTATTGAAGAAATGTTCCAAGTTAAAGTCCAATCTAAAGAATTGCAACTAATTTTCGATCTAGCTCCCGACATTCCTAGATTTGTGCATAGCGACAATAAAAAACTCTACCAAGTCCTTGTCAATCTGCTCGGTAATGCGATTAAGTTTACCAACAAAGGAAGCGTCACCCTACGGGTAAGAGCAACACAAAGAGACAAAACATCTTGTCACCTATGTTTTGAAGTTGAGGATACAGGCGTGGGAATTGCGCCCAAAGAAATTGATAAATTATTTAAGATTTTCGTGCAAACGCAAGCTGGGAATAATTTGAGTCAAGGTAGTGGGCTTGGTTTAGCCATCAGTCAAAAACTCGTCAAACTCATGGGCGGTCAAATTCGCGTTAAAAGCACTTTGCGCCGAGGTAGCACTTTTTCGTTTGAGATTCCTGTACAGTTACCTCAAGCAGACTCCTTACCCCCAGAATCAAGTAATCAAAGAGTAATTGGTTTAGCTCCCGGACAACCGACTTACCGCATTCTTATTGTTGAAGATTTAGAAGACAATCGTCGCTTGTTAGTCGAGTTCATTACCTCGGTTGGTTTTGAGGTGAGAGAAGCAAAACAGGGAGTGGAGGCACTCTCGCTGTGGGAGAGTTGGCGGCCGCACCTGATTCTGATGGATCTACGAATGCCGATCGTGGATGGCTACACAGCTAGTAAATATATTAGAGAACGCCCTCAGAGCAAAGAAACTGTCATTATTGCTTTAACTGCCAGTATTTTTGAAGAAGAGCGAGAGAAAGTTGTTATGGCTGGCTTTAACGACTTTATAAGCAAGCCATTTCAGCAGAGAGACATCTTTGACAAAATCGCTAAATATTTGCCAGTGCAATATATCTACGAAGTCGTAGAACAAACTCCACAAAAACAATTAGTTGAAACGGTGTCTGGAGAAGATCTATCCATGATGTCCCCTCAGTGGTTAGAACAAATGTATCAAGCCGCTTACTATCTCGATACCGAAGTTATGAATGAATTAATTGGACAAATTCCAGAATCCAAAGCAAGTTTGGCTCAAGCACTAACCGATTATATCAATAATTTTAATTCTGATCGAATTATGGAGTTAATTCGACCTCTGCTGCCGAATCCACTGTAGTTATAGCGGTTCTCAAGTAAATGAGGTACGTAGTTGGGCTTTAGCCCTCTTCTTTAGTCGTTATATAAGTTGTCAGTCATACCTCATCTACCTGAGAAGAGCTATATCGAGTTTAAGGACAAAAAAGCTATAGTGCTTTCAGCAGTGGCTATATTTCCAATAGAAATCCACATGGAAAAGGATTTGGAAGTTTTTGGAGAAGTCTATTGCAGATATCCATCAGCTTGATGAAATGGCATACACATTGCATGGAATGTGCTGTATCATATAGCAATTCTATTTCGTATGTGAAGGAGATTTATTCTTTTTATTAAATGCAGAGGGTGCTGAGGGGGCAGAGAAAGAGAAAAGAGATAGAGAAATGATTGATTTAACCGGAAAGGTAATTTTAGTAACTGGTGGCTCGAAAGGGATTGGTGCAGTGACGGTGCGGACTCTGGTTAATGCTGGGGCCGAGGTAATTTTGCATTACTTTCGCAGTCAGAAAGAAGCTGAAGCGATCGCAGCAAGTGTTGCGCGCGATCGCTGTTATTTATTGGCAGCGGATTTGAGGGTGGAAAACGCGGCCTCGACTTTGTGGCGAGATGCTTTAAAATGGCGCGGTCATATTGATATTTTAGTTAATAATGCGGGGATTATGCAGTCAGCGGGTATAGAGGACGAGTTCGATATTTGGTCTTCAGCTTGGCAGCAAACTCTACAAGTAAATTTAGTTGCCGTTGCCGATTTGTGCCGCGAATCTATTCTGCATTTTAAAACTCGCCGAGTCGGTACAATTATTAATATAGCAAGTCGCGCTGCTTTTCGCGGCGATGACCCGAATTATCTGCACTACGCCGCTTCTAAAGGTGCTATTGTTGCTTTAACTCGCAGCATTGCTAGAGGGTTTGCGGCTGATAATATTTTGGCATTTACAGTCGCACCGGGATTTGTCAGTACAGAAATGTCTAATCAGTTTATTCAGGAGTTCGGTGAAGCTGATATTATTCGCGATATCCCGATCGGCAAAATCGCTCCTCCTCAAGATGTTGCCAATGTTATCGCGTTTTTAGCGTCGGGTTTAGCTGCACACGCAACCGGGACTACGATCGACATTAATGGAGCCTCTTACGTGCATTGACACAGTTCTGTAAAATACCTCTCAAGGCTCACGCTGATAGCTTTTAAAACCAACTAATTTATCACTTTAGCAAGACGCTAAAAACATCATAAATGACTTAATGTTAGATGAAAAGACAATCTGAGGAAAGTTGATTATGACAACAGATAACGGCACCAACACCAAACGAGTTGCCATACTCATCGAAAATGGAGTAGAAGATTCGGAATTTCTAGTTCCTTACAACGCCTTAAAACAAGCAAACTTTGATGTAGTTGTCCTCGGTTCGCGCACAAACGAAAAGTATGCAGGGAAACAAGGAAAAGTTGCCCAGCAGGCTGACGGAACTACCACTGAAGCAGTACCCGCAGAATTCGATGCAGTGATAATTCCCGGCGGTATGGCTCCCGATATGATGCGGACTAATCCCAATACAGTACGTTTTGTACGAGAAGCATTTGAGCAAGGAAAAATCGTCGCTGCTGTTTGCCACGGCCCGCAAGTTTTGATTGAAGCCGACTTGCTGAAAGGCAAAAATGCGACTGGTTTCTTGGCAATTAAAACAGACATGATTAATGCCGGAGCTAACTACATTAACGAAGCTTTAGTAGTTGACGGCAACTTGATAACTTCCCGCCAACCGGGAGATTTAGCAATATTTACCACTGCAATTCTGGCTCGCCTCGGTTACGGCGGAAAAGAAGTCGGTTTGCCAGAAGAAACTGACACAAATGCAGAATGGTGGAAATTAGCTAATGGTTGGGGAGGCTCTACACAAGGCGACATCGTAAAAGGTTTGAATACCGCCCTCGCAGGGGAACGCTATGCTTGCGAAGCGTTTCAAAATTATGCGGAAAAAACCCAAGACAGCGATTTGCGATCACTCTTGAGAGAAATGATTCAAAACAAACAGAACCACATCCTCGCTCTCGAAAAACGCCTCAACGATTTCGGTGAAAAACCCTCAATTCCTGCCCAAATTGCTGACAAATACGCTAAATTAAAAGCTTCGATGCAAGGAACAGATGAAACGTTCTTGCTGCGGAGCACTCTAGGTGATTTGCAAACTGGTGTTGTCGATATCAATAACCTGCGGGTGAAGTTCACAGATCCGGTATCAACTGCGATTTTGACAGAGATAGAATCGGATTTGTCTAAGTGTGAACAAGTCGTTGCTAAAATCTTCCGCGCCCGTGCAGTTTCCCAGGAAATTAAGTCGCCTAAACCTTCGACTAGCCCCGCTGTAAAAATGTAATCAGCAAGGGGACAAATAAGTTTGTAGTTGTGTTGAGGTGTTAAAACCCCACCAATATCGCAACTACAAACTTGCTCTGCAATCCTACTATATAGGCCTTTGCGGTCAAATAAAACCCAACACTAAAAAGCAGATATTCAACTAACTGCAAGGTGGAGGGTTTTCTTAAATGGGTTTTATTTTTGTTTCAGCGGAATACGGCGGATTTGAAGGAAGCTTGCGGCACCCAGGGGCGTTACCAGCCCCCGGGTTCATTCGTGCAGAAAAAAAAATCTAGTATCCGATAACCAGCCCCCGGATACATCCGTCAAGTCGCTTTCTTCAATTCTAAAATCTCAAATCTAAAATCTCAAATCTAAAATCGATTGACTTGTTCCCTCTTCCTTTAGACAGGAGACACCTGGGCTATAAATGCGCTACTGTGTTGCCAATATTTTGATGAGGAAAAAAGGCCGTGGTTCCCTTACGCGATGAAAATCCCATTACTATCACTCCCTATGTCACCTACGGGCTGGTTGCCGCAAACATATTAGTATTTTTGTACGAACTCAGTTTGGGCGATCGACAATTAACCCAATTCTTCTACTCTTGGGCCGTAATTCCTTGCCAGTTAAGCAATATGTGTCGGGTTGCTCTGCCAGTTTCGCCATTTCCCGAATGGACAACACTAATTAGCTCCCAATTCCTGCACGCAGGCTTTCTCCACATTGCCGGAAATATGTTATTTTTGTGGATTTTTGGCAACAACGTAGAAGACCGTTTAGGACACGTCAAATTTATAATATTTTACCTTACTTGCGGCGTTTTAGCATCACTAACTCAGTGGTTTTTTTCCTCAGCATCTGCCATTCCTTCCCTAGGCGCTAGCGGCGCGATCGCAGGCGTCATGGGAGCTTACATTCTCAGATATCCCCAAGCCAAAGTTCTGACACTGCTTCCATTGGGAATTTTTATTACCACTGTCAGAGTCCCCGCTTTCTTCTTTTTAGGATTTTGGTTTGCACAGCAAGCATTGAGTGGCTTGGCTTCTTTAAATGCCCCGGCAAGTGTCGGCATGGAATCCGGGGGAGTTGCCTACTGGGCCCACGCTGGCGGCTTTGTTTTCGGCGCTATTCTCGGCCCTTTGTTGGGGCTTTTTTCTGAAGATAATCGGATTTAATTTTTCACCGCAGATGAACGCAAATTAACGCAGATAAAGTACCCAGGAAATCGGCGTTTATCTGCGTTTATCTGCGGTTTCAAACCTCTAATTTTTCTAAAAGTTTGGTGCTATGCTTGGCTCTTTGTTGGGATTGTTTTCTGAAGATAATGAGATTTAATTTTTCACCGCAGGTGAACAAAAATTAACGCAGATAAACTGCCAACAAAATCGGCGTTTATCTGCGTTAATCTGCGGTTTCAAACCTCTTATCTTCCTAGATAAACGTCAAATCAAATTCCGAAAGAGAAGAAACCCCAGTTACACCATTTAACTTCGCCAAAATGCGAGAATCGCTGCCGGTGAGGTTATTGCCATTGCCGTCATAAATGATGTAAGTATTGCCACCGGAATCGTAGGCAAACAAGAAAGCACTTCCTCCCAGAATATTTGCAGAAACCGTTGTCTGCACATTCAGCAGAACTTGGGTGTTACCGCTGAGATTCGCAAATCCGGGGGCAAAATTAAACTGATCGGCGATCGGCACACCGAGACCGCTAAAATCAGTAATCACATCGTATCCGCCCGCCGCGATCGCAGCCTCGATCGCCGCCGAAGAAGCCGCATCAAAGGCAGGGCCACCTTGTGCAGGGCTGGTATAGCGGAATTGATTGTTGCCGCCGCCCCCTGTCATGGTATCTGCGCCGAGGCCCCCTACGAGCACGTCGTTATCCACACCGCCGTTAATCGTATCGTTGCCGCCTTGACCATCAATAGTATCGCTGCCCGCCAAACCGTCCAAATTGTCCGGCAAAGAACCCCCAACTAAATTGTTAGGCCCGCTATCTGCAGGCAAGATTTGAACGGTGACAGTACCTACGCCCGGAATTGTCCCGAATCCGTCGCTGACGCTGTAGGTGAAAGCAGTTGTACCCGCTACGTTGCCGGGGATGAATTGCACTTGAGAGACAAGATTTACAGCTGCCCCCAGTTGTGGTGTGCTGACATTGATAATGCTAAGCGTCCCTTTTTGCGGGCTGGAATCGTTCGCCAGTACGTCGATGAAAGTGGGCAGCAAATTATTCGTATTGGTAAATACGATGCCGTCATCCACAGCAATCGGCGGCAGGAGAGTTGGAACAGTTACGGAGGTATCAAAAGAATTGATGTTAATTGCGACTGAGGCTGCTGCCGTGCCGCCTTGGTCGTCAGCTACGCTGTAGCTGAAAGAACCGGCTTGCCCGATCACGTTTGTTCCAGGTTGAAATTTCAGCCCGAGTAAATCCTGAACGGTTAGCTTTTGGTTCACGGTGACGGGGTTCGTACCCGTAATTACCTGACCAAAAGTAGGATTGGGAAGTCCGACTACCGCGATCAACAGTGGCTGGCCCTCCGGGTCGCTGGGCGCCGAAATGCTCAGAGACAGAGGCAAATTCTGCAAACCAGTCACCGTCTTGCCCGCTTCCACGAGCGGCGGCTGGTTAGGAGTCGGAGATGTAAAACTCGGCGGAGTCGGCCCGCCACCCAAAGGCGGAGGAGTTGGGGGCACCGCAGTTGGAAGCGGGACTATCGAAGGACTCGGACTCGGAGTTGTTGCGCCCGCAGTCGGACTCGGACTCGTACCCGGAACCTGTATCGGCAATGGCTCTGTGGTTGGAGTTGGATTCGGACTTGTCCCCGGTGAGGCTGCCGGACTTGTCCCCGGTGAGGCTGCGGGTGAGGCTGCCGGACTTGTCCCCGGTGAGGCTGCGGGTGATGCTGCCGGACTTGTCCCCGGTGAGGCTGCGGGTGATGCTGCCGGACTTGTCCCCGGTGAGGCTGCGGGTGATGCTGCCGGACTTGTCCCCGGTGATGCTGCCGGACTTGTGCCGGGTGATGCTGCCGGACTTGTGCCGGGTGATGCTGCCGGACTTGTGCCGGGTGATGCTGCCGGACTTGTTCCCGGTGATGCTGCCGGATTCGGACTTGTCCCCTCAATGGTGAAGGGATTGTCGTTGACGCGCGGTATTTGAGCTGTAGTGAACCGAGATTCATCTAGCGAGTTCGATCGAACATCAATCAACACCGCCAAAAATTCCCCAGTTCGCCTGTCCCTAATAATCGTGTTGCTAGAATTCGAGCCTTGACCCTGGAAAATTTCTAACTCTGTAAAGTTCAGACCTCCAGCCAGACCGATCGAATCGCCGGCATTAAAATCTCTAATTACATCAGCATCGCCGATTTCGCGGCCGCCAGTAGTGAGAAACCCGTTGCCAGCCGACGTGCCCACCCTACCGAGAACAAAGATATCCGATCCCTCGCCTCCTGTCAGAGTATCAGACCCGCGATCGCCAGAAAGAATATCATCCCCAGCATCTCCCGACAAAGAATCATTGCCGTCGCCCCCGAAGATTAGGTCATCACCCTCGCCGCCATCACCAGTATCGTTACCAACACCCCCGCTGATAACATCCCCGCCCTCGGAGCCCAACAAAATATCATTGCCCCCAGCGCCAATCAGGCAGTCGTTACCCGTGTCGCCAAAAACAGTGTCACTGCCCTTGTCGCCAAAAATCAGGTCGTCCTCGCCACCTCCGCGCAGACAGTCATTGCCTTTACCGCCGTACAGCGAGTCGTTGCCTTCTGAACCCAAGACAATATCATTGCCCTGGTCGCCAAAAGCTACGTCATCGCCTTGGTCGCCAGAAACCAAGTCATCGCCTTTGCCACCCCGCGCCGTGTCATTGCCACGCCCGCCCTCAACGATATCTTTACCAGCGCCACCGTTGAGAGAATCGTTACCGTCTTCGCCCCTGACTATATCGTCCCCGTCCCGACTCAGAAGCGTGTCGTCGCCGGCACGCCCGGAAATCGTGTCATTGAACAAGCTGCCGATTAAATAGTTACTGCCGTCATTTGCGACAACTAAGCCATCGACAAAAAGTGGCTCTGGGGGAGGCGTGGGAACTGTCAGAGGTGGCCGGGGCACCGGGGTGATCGAAATGTCCGGCTGCGTCCCCGTCATCATCGGCTGCGTTCCCGACGACGGCGTAGGCTGCGTCCCCGTCATCATCGGCTGCGTTCCCGACGACGGCGTAGGCTGCGTCCCCGTCATCATCGGCTGCGTCCCCGTCATCATCGGCTGCGTTCCCGACGACGGCGTAGGCTGCGGCACGGTGCCGCTATCCAAACTATCCTCGTTCTCATCGGGTAGCCGCCCTTCGAGAAAAATTAGTGGTACTGCACCTGGCATTGTTCCGCCTCCTTGCGACGCTACTCAAAAACTACTAAATAAACTTAAAGTCAGATGCAGTAATGACGGTGCTGAGCGCTCCCGGCACTGTAGGAATAGAATTCAACACTCCCAAATCGAAAGCTGGGAGACTGTCATCTGCCACATTCGGGTCAAAGCCGAGAACGTACTTGTTAAAAGTATTGTTCAAGTACACGAAGAAAGCTCCCGTTTTGCTCGAACCCTTTTGATTCTTCAACACTGCATTTATTGCTTGAGCGTTATCAAATTTAGATTCAAACAAAATGACTGATTGCTTGCTGATGTCGTCGCCGCTAGACCCGATATTCCTGACGATAAAACTGGTGAAATCGAGAGTAGTTCCTGAGTTGGTTAAACCTGCGAAATTTGACGACCTGAACAAAAATCTGTCGGTCTCGCTGCCGTTAGCGTTAAAGTCAGCAATCACGTCCACGCCTTCGCTGGGAGTTTCGTAGTAGAAGAAATCATTGCCAACATCGCCCGTGAGCAAGTCAGAACCGTTGCCACCACCCAAAATGTCATTGCCTGCACCGCCGGAAAGCGAGTCGTTGTCATCGCCGCCCAATACCAAGTCATTGCCGAAGGCGCCGCTGAGACAGTCGCTGCCGGCACCGCCGTCGAGAGTGTCGTCGCCCGCTTGGCCGTCGAGGGAGTCGCTGCCGGCCTCGCCCAACACGTAGTCATTGCCCGAACCTCCGAGTCCAGTGTCGTTGCCTTCTCCACCCAACATCGTTTCATCGTTGTCGCCGCCGGAGATGGAATCGTTATTGATACCGCCGTCGACCAAGTTTCTGCCAAGTCCACCGTCGAGGATGTCGTCGCCTGCACCGCCCTCGAGGGAGTCGTCGCCAATGCCACCAAGTAAGGTGTCGATCCCAGCGCCACCAAGTATCGAGTCGTCGCCGGATTCTCCCAACATCGAGTCATTACCTGTTCCGCCCTCAATGGTGTCGTTGTTGTCACCGCCCAAGAGGTTGTCATTGTCATTGCCACCGAACATCAGGTCGTTGCCCAGTCCGCCGATCAGCGAGTCTATGCCGTCTTCGCCGTCAACGGTGTCGTTGCCCAGTCCGCCGTCAACGGTGTCATTGCCGATCGCACCCACCAGCGAGTCGTTGCCTGCTTCACCGAATTCGAGGTCGTTGCCGACACTGCCATCGATGATGTCGTTGCCGTCGCCCCCAGCGAGGGTATCATCGCCGGCCCCGCCGAGAATGAAGTCGCTGAGGTTGCTGCCTGTAAAGCTGCTGGCCGGGAGTGCGCTGCGATCGACAATATTATCTACCACCGTGATGCTGAAGGATGCCGGCCCGATAGTTGCAGATCCGTCGGAGGCTGTAAACGTGAAAGTGTCGCTGCCACCTGCTGCCAGCAAGTTGTATTTGACGATGTTGTTGTTGATATCGTCTTGGGTGAATTTGCCGCCCACGTTGAGAAAGGTGCTACCCCTTTGGACAAAACCTCTGGTAGCATCGGGGGCTTTAGTAATCGTGTAAACGATTTCCAAGGGGCTGTTGTCGGGATCTGTGACTAACAAATCGGCGGCGGTGATTGTCTGGGTAGGATTACTTTTGGCAACCACCACACCGTCGTTAATTATTAGCTGGGGCGGGCTACTGACGTTGAGGGTTACTACCGCCTTACTTGTGCCGCCGCTGCCGTCTGAGATCGAGTAGCTGAAGCTGTCAGTACCCGAGAAGCCCGGATTCGGGGTGTATTTGAATACGCCGCCGCCCACGGGAACCAGGCTCCCTTTGCTTGCTGGAGCAAAAGTCGTGACAGTCAGAGCGCTTTGTTCCTGGTCAGTGTCGTTCAACAGAACGTTGAAACTGAGTTCTTGACCCGCAACCGTGGTGAAGTTGTCGTTAACTGCTCTTGGAGGTTGGTTAAAGATGGGCGTCGGCGGTGTCGGCGGCGTCGGACTTCCTGTCGGCGTCGGACTTCCTGTCGGCGTCGGCGACCCCGGGAACGTAGGCCGCGGCTCGTCTGGCGTCGGACTGGTTGTCGGCGTCGGACTGGTTGTCGGTGTCGGACTGGTTGTCGGTGTCGGACTGGTTGTCGGCGTCGGACTGGTTGTCGGTGTCGGACTGGTTGTCGGCGTCGGACTGGTTGTCGGCGTCGGACTGTCTGTCGGCGTCGGCAGGGGAAGCGGAGTTGCGCTGCCGGGAACTGTGGGTGCAATTACAAATGAGCTTCGCCCTAGGGTTCTGCTGTCTACTCCGGGCAATACTGCTAAAAAGTCGCCGCTGACGCCGTTGCGAATAATTGTACTGCCAGCTTTGGTCTCAGTGCTTTGGAAGATTACCAAATCTTCAAACTTGAGGTCGCCACTTAACCCGATTAAATCTTCGCCTTGGCGAAAGTCTGTGAAAATGTCGGCATCGGCGAGATCTGGCCCGCCTGTGGTGAGAAATGCCGGGTTAGTGCCGTCGCTGCTGCTGCCGCTGGGGGAACTGAATGCACCGATGACGAAAACATCTCTGCCTTCGCCTCCTGCCACTACGTCTTTGCCTGTTTCGCCCCAAATAACGTCGTTGCCAGCACCAGCGTCCACGATGTCGTCGCCGTCACCGCCGAATACGATGTCGTCGCCGTCGCCGGAAAAAAATGTGTCCCCGCCGGCGTTTCCGTAGAGCCAGTCGCCTCCTTCGTTGCCAAATAGCAAGTCTTCGCCGTCGCCGCCGAAGAGCGAGTCGTTACCTTGGTCGCCCCACACGATGTCGTCGCCTCGATCGCCCAAAAAGCTATCGTCGCCAGAGCCTCCCCGCAAGCTGTCACTGCCTTTGCCGCCGTAAGCCGTGTCTCTGCCTTCGCCTCCGATTACCGTGTCGTTGCCGTCATTGCCATACAGCAGGTCGGGGTTATTTGCCCCGTCGAGGCAGTCGTTGCCTTTGCCTCCGTACAGCGTATCGAGTCCTAAACCGCCGTCGAGAACGTCGTTGCCGGGTGCGCCGAACAGCACGTCGTCATCATCTGCCCCGAATACTAAATCGTCGCCGTCGCCTCCTTGCAGGTTGTCGTTGCCTTGCAGCCCGGAAATCACATCGGGCCCGGGACTGCCAACTAAGGAGTCGTTGGTTTCTCCGCCACGGACTACGCCGCCGATGATTCCGGGCGACGTAGCTTGGCCTCCGCCCAATGTGTCGTCTATGCCACCAAATGTGTCGTCCCCAGAGGGAGTTGGCGTCGGCGGTTCTGGTGTTGGGGTTGGCGGTTCTGGTGTTGGTGTTGGCGTTTCTGGTTCTGGTGTTGGCGTTTCTGGTTCCGGTGTTGGCGGTTCTGGTGTTGGTGTTGGTATAATTACTACTGGCACTGCACTGGGCATTATTTTGGCTCCTTTAAACGACGATCCCGATTAACTTTAAGAACTGATTAGTATCAGTTTGTTGCCACAAATCTGGCTTAAAATTGATTAATAACCCCATCATTTCTAACATACTAAATCAAAACTGCAACGGCTATGGATATTTTTTAAGCTGGGCATCTTTTGATCTCAAAATATTAATGATTGCAGGTTTTGCTGCCTATCTTGGGTATACTTTAATATCGCGCCATTTCGATAGAACCTAGAAGTCTGGCTGCGAGTCAGCCCGGTGTATTTATCCAGAATCAGAAAAAATAAAAATCTTCGCCGTCATAATTTTTTCTTTCCGAATGTTCAATGACGAATACATCTCTGCCTCTTGCCTTCAGAAGCCGACTGTCTTATGCTGACTGCTGACAAGAAACAGAGCTGTTAATTAGGGGCAGAAGCGGCCCGGTTTGTTCTTGTCCACTGACGGATAGTTCGCTGTGGCAAAGGTAAAGCAGGGAACAGCGACTTAACAAATCTAGCAGAATTCGCCGCAGTCGCTGTTGGTCGGCCGCTGTTTCCTCTTCGGTTTCCCAGGGACGCCCCAGTTGCGATCGCAAAAATAAGGGAGCGCCAAACAATGTCGCGGCACCACCGCTCAGCCACAGGGGCGAGCCGGCATCCAGCCAAAAGTGCCATTTGTGGGAGCGGCGGCTGCTGCGGTACTGGAAAATGTTGGCGAGGGTGACGGCTCTGGCTGCTGGGCCTTCTGGACGCACTGGAAAGGGGTTGGCGGTGACAGTTCCTTGGCGCAACAACTGGATGAACCGGGCGATGGTTTCTGAGTCGCCGCCGTTTGTTGGTTCTACGCGCTGCATTCGCCCGTTGATTTCCCAGTAGTGGGTGGCGGTTTCCATTAACTCGCGCAGGGCTGCTAGCCGATCGTAGGGGAGGTATCTGTCGTTCATGAGAAATTTCTGGATGGCTCGATCGAGCAGGGCAATTGGACTCGGCAACAGCCGCTCCTGCTGTTGCGACCGCTGTTGTTCGATCCACTCGACAATGTGCTTGTAGGCCCCGGCTGCTCGGTGTCCCAGTCTGTCCCACCGGGGAAAAGCTGTAATTTCCAGCAATTTAGGTCGCTCGAGATCGGGACGAAAACAGTGATCGGCAATTAAACCTGCTCTCACTTGGTCGATCGATTTTTGATTGTGGATTTGAGATTGTAGATTGAACGTCGAGTTGGAATCTTCTGTTTCCAATGAACGGTGTTTCTGGCTGCCCAACACTACCAGCATTTCGGCTGCGCCATCTCTATCGACTAAACGGCCGAGTCCCGGATAAACTAACGCTAACAAAGTGAGTAAAGCTCGAATCTCTGGGGTAGTCGAGAGGGGGCGCTGATCGTTGAGAGATACGGCGGCGATACCATCTCGCGCTAGAATTTCCGTTAAACTGTAACGGGCGATCGCATCCATCCCGGGGGCAATTACGGCGATTTCCTGCGGTTCCACGGCTTGTGACTTCACCGCATCCACGATGATTTCGGCGGTTTCTCGCAGCAGTTGAGCCCGGGAAGTGGTTTGGAGCGATCGAACCGATCCGGGCAAACTCAAGCCTAAAGGATAAAAACCCTCAGTATTAACTGCTAAACTTACCGCTAAATCTCCAATCTCTGGGGCTAAACCGGCTTGTGCGTCCAAATTTTCCACGCTTTGACAGCGGTCTTCGAGTCTGGCTAGGTATTCCGTGTCAGCCCCCAAGCCCAAACGCACTCCTCCATCTGGATTGTAGGAGAACGCCCCCGCCGCACCTTGGTCGAGCATTCGATCGAACAAATGGCGACTTATCGCCGGATAATCGTCAACATCGTCTGCGATCACAGCTTGGTATCTAGAGGCCAAATGCTGCTGGTAACTGCTATCCGGCAACAAATAGCGCCAGTAGAGTTCGCAAACAATCCCGTAAGTCAGGAACCCCCGCGTCAAGCACCATTCCCGCCACCTTTCCAGCAACTCTCCCATGCTAATCCACAGGTTGGTCGAGCCGCCTGAGATAGCAAATCCCTGTTCCAGAATGCTGGGAATCTCTTCTCTAGGCGTACCGCTGACAGCAGCAAGTTGTAATAAGTCTAGTGTTCGACGCACCATTCGGTTTGGACTTACCCCTGTTTGTTGCAAAATGCCTTCGTCTAGTTCGCGACGCCAGAGTCTCGCGGCAAGTTCCAGTTCTGTTTCAGGTTGCAGTCGCAGGGGAAATTGAGCCCTCAAATTCAGCGACTGAACTAGCAGGGGCCAAAATAACAATACCTCCTGCTCAAAAAAACCGAAGGGCGTTGTGGAGTGAAAGGTATATTTTCCTTCGGTAGCGACGGCGATGCGATCGGCCAATTCTAGCCGGTTGTCTCCGTTAGCTGCTAAGACTAAAATTGCTGGGGCAGTTTGTCCGGCCCGCCGCCGCCCAGAACTTGATCGCCCTGAAACTTTTGTGGGCAGGGGTTTGACAGTTTTGCTCCAAATGCAGAACTGCTCGACTAAACGAGTGGTTTTCCCACTGCGGGCAGATCCGACAATCCAAATTGAATCCTCGCTGGCCGTTCTCAGTTCATGTAAATTTGTTACCATACCGTGAATACTTTAATCACTAATGTCTACAGCCAACTAACCAGCTTTAGCTATGAATACTTCTTCGTGGAACAGGATTGTAAAATATCTCTACAGCCTTCACCAATGGTATCGAGAAACGCCTGAGAGGGCTCTAGAACAGGCCTACGATGCTGCGTTAGCAATTAAGGCGATCGAAGACGAGCATTTTGGCGGTCAAGGAATCTCTGATCGATCGGGAGATTACGGACAAAGCACCCTGTCGTACTTTAAATCCGAACTGCAAAAATACCTCAAGGTCATCCAAACCCGAATGGTTGAGTTTAATGCTAGCCGTTCTTTTTTGGAACTGCCGGAGCGAGTTGGAGCCAAACCGAAAACGGGGCACAGCGCTGATTATCACCAGCATGGATTACATCTCAACAATAAAGATAGAGCATCCCTTATATTTGAGAAGCTAGAGTTTATTGATGGAGTCATCGACAAGTATATTAATAATAGTAGAGCGACGGCAATTGTTCCGGTTGTCACTTCAGTAAATGTGCAGGCTAAATCTACCAATAGCAGCTCTCCACTTGACCAAAATAAAGGTTCAGCTAATTCTGTTAAGATTCACGATGGTGAGGTTGACACTAACTATGAAGAAGTCAATTTATTACCGCGCTCGCTTTTGGGAACTTTGAATCGCATCACTAAAGATTTAGACCCTGGAGCAGAAAAAGAAGTAGTTAAGAATTTTCGCAATTCCAAAGTAAAAACAATTATTTCTCTCAGATTTATTTTGCTTTTGATTTTAGTTCCGCTGTTGACGAATCAAATCTCCAAAAACTTTTTAGTCGGCCCGGTGGTGGACCATTTTAGAGGAAAAGAAAATGCTCCTCTTTTCATAAATGTTAACCTGGAAGAAGAAGCATTTCAAGAACTGGAGAGATTTGAGCAGCACCTCAAATTTCAAAGGTTAATAGGCACGGCTCCGTCGCTTTCTTTAGAGGAAACGGAAAAGAAGATTGCCGAGAAAGCAGTTGAACTAGCGGAGGAATACCGATCTGAAAGTGGTGGAGCTATTAAAAATATTTTTGCCGATTTGATTTCCTTGATTGCCTTTGCCGCGATTATCGTCACTAACAAGAAAGAGATTGAGATTTTAAAGTCTTTCATGGACGATGTGATTTACGGGCTCAGCGACAGTGCGAAAGCTTTCGTAATTATTTTGTTTACAGATGTGTTTGTGGGATTCCACTCGCCTCATGGTTGGGAAGTAGTTCTTGAAGGTGTATCGAGGCATTTGGGACTGCCAGAAAATAGGCAGTTCATATTTTTGTTCATTGCAACGTTTCCAGTGATCTTGGATACGGTATTTAAGTATTGGATATTCCGTTATTTAAACCGGAGTTCGCCTTCGGCTGTTGCTACGTACAAGAATATGAACGAATAATCAGAGGCGAAGGAAGTTCGGCAACGAGCAATGTACGGGATGTAACGGATGTTAGGAAGAAGGAAGAAGGAAGTTCGCCAACGGATTCGCTCAACGGATGTAGCGGATGTCAGGAAGAAGAAAGTTCGGCAACGGATTCGCTCAACGGATGTAACGGATGTCAGGAAGAAGGAAGCAGGAAGAAGGAAGCAGGAAGGAAGAAGAAAAAAAGATGTAATAATAGCAATGGTTTCAGGCATTGATCACGTCCTCAGTAGGGCGTCCACTGCACACTGAGTGGCTTACCCATAGCGCACAAAAGCATTTATTGTTTGCGTCCGGAGTGGTTTAATTAAGTTGATATACTTAAGCTGTTGGGCCTCTAAATTTTATTTTGGGGCGGGTTCTCGTGGGCACCCCACAAGAATTTTATCAAACTTGACAGTCATAAAGCTTCCGCTCAGGAAGCGTAAAATTTAGATGCGCCTAGGCCGATGCAAAAAAAATGCGCTCGCCCGCAGAATCTCTCGAAAGAAATCAAAAGCGCGATCGCATTCCCAGAACCAATTACCAATGACCTAATTCCAACGCTTCTTGCGCTGTCGCTGGCTTGCCACCGCCTCCACCAGTCCCAGGCCGAGAAAATTACTCAGCAGCGACGCATTCCCGTAACTCAGGAAAGGCAGGGGAATGCCCGTAACTGGAGCCAAGCCAATGTTCATGCCAATATTTACGAACACCTGAAAAATCAACATTGACAGTACGCCGATCGCTAGCAAAGAACCAAAATTATCGTTAGCAGTTTGAGCGATCGTCACCAACCGGAAACAAATGATCCAGAACACCAACAGCACGCAAATGCAGCCAATAAACCCCAATTCTTCGCCAATAGCTGAAAAGATAAAGTCCGTATGCTGTTCGGGAATAAAGTTAAGCTGAGTTTGCGTTCCGTGAAATAAACCCCTGCCTTTGAGCTCCCCGGCCCCAATAGCAATCCGAGATTGAATCAAGTGATATCCGCTGCCTAAAGGGTCTTTCTCGGGGTTTAAAAACCCTGTCAGGCGCATTTTTTGATAATCCTTGAGCACATTCCAAAAAATATGTCCCAGGTGTCCAGAAACAACGTTCACCAACACAGCACCGAAAGTCCCCAACCACGGCCAAGGCAGGGTTCGCCAAGCGATAATACCCGCAACAACTACCCAGGCTATCCAAATCGGTGTAGACAGGTTATTAAAGAGAACTGAGATTAGAGGAGAGAATAGCAATATTAGCCAGCCGGGATTGACATTACCCCAGTAAAACATCCCCATTGTGATCGCGCCGAAGACTAAGGAAGTACCTAAATTTGGTTCGGCAAAGATCAATCCCCAGGGTACAGCCATAATCGCCAGCATCCTCAACATATTACCCACCGTGGGAACAGTCTTGTCGTGCAGGAGAGCTGCTAAAGTGACAATCATGCCTACTTTGGCAAATTCTGACGGTTGCAGGTAGAAGCCGCCGATGTTGATCCACCGCTGGGCACCGAGCCCTGTAGTACCGATAAAGCGCACTGCGATCAGGGACAAATTGATTAATATGTAAATCGGCCATTTCCACTCAAGCAGTGTTTGGTAACGGCAGCGGGAAATGATGATGGCGAGGAACAAACCGACTGCCCCAGTTACCCAGTGCCGCCACCAGTCGATCAGCCCCTGGTTGATTTCGACGCTGCGGATCATGATGCCCCCGAAGATGGTGAGGCCGATGCAAGCGGCAAACAGCCAAGGGTCTGCTTCTTCCCAGGGTTTGAAGATGAATTTCCAGCGGTTTCTGACTTGTATTCTCTGCAACATGAGGATTTTAGATTTTAGATTTTAGATTTTAGATTATCGAGCTGATTTTCGGAACTTGTGGATATATTTCGGATTCACAGCCTGCACCTTACTGTAGAAGCGTCGGTGTGAGTACCTCACATTATTCGGGGAGTTGCAGCGAGGTTCCGGGCCGTCAGCAACGGGCTAGGGGTTCCGTGCCCAAAAATCTCCATGTAGGGTGCGCCGATGGGTACCTTACCAGGATGTGGAACGACAAATCAAGGTTTGAGGTGACAGGGGGCGGTTCCCGATCGCACAATAGCCTGATCGTCGCGATCCGCAAGTCCGAAAATAGTCAGGCCGGTTCGTAAAGGTACTCGAAGCCGTTCCCATCTGGATCTCTGCCGTAGAAGGATGCTGTACCGTCGCGGTGTTCGTGGATGTGGGTGACGGAAACACCATCAGCTTTGAGTTGTTCGTAAGCGGATTCCATTTCGGTACGATCGTCAAATACAAACCCAAAATGCGGCCCTGCTTGGTCGTAACTCGGACTCAACAGCGCCAATCCGTCCTCTCCTGCTTTCAAATAAGCCCAGTCTGCATCTTTCCAGACTAACTCCATACCCAAGTTGCGGTAGAATTCAGCAGACTTCTCTATGTCTTGCACGCAGACGGCTACGTGTCCCAATCGTTTTAGTTTCATATCTACAAAGTTTACGGTTGTTCTTTCATTTATTGTATCTATTTTCGGATTTTTTGCTCGATTAATTAGCTATTTTTTCTGTTTTTTTTGTTGCGGCTAACTGTACTTTTTCTACTTGTTTGCTAGCGTCCATTTCGCTGAACAGTTGAATGGCACGCTCAAAATTTTCTTCACTTTTCTCGGTGTTACCAAGTTTTTGTTCTGTTAGTGCTAGTTGATAGCAAGCTTGGGCTCGGTCTAATTTGGCGCTAGCTCGATCGAGTATTTCTATTGCTTCTGCATGGTGCTGCAGGGCTTGGTCAATTTCTCCCCCTTCTCGGTACAGCGCTGCTATAGCGCTGAGAGCTTTGGCTTTGATGGTGTTGTACTGGTTTTGGTCGGCTTGGGCGATCGCTTGGCGGTACAAGCTCAAAGCTTTCTCTGTCTCTCCCAGGTTTTGATAGGTGGCGGCGAGAAAAACTAACTTGTATCCCGTACCCACCAACTGACTGTTTTCCCGATCGGCATACAGTTTTTCGGCGAGCTCTTCCGCCTCTTTTTTGGCTCCGACACAGGAGTTGAGGAAAGCTAACCCGACATCGATCGAATAGCTATTAATCCCGATTTCGTCCCGCGAATTTTTCAGCTTTACAAATATCTCCATAGCTGATTCTAATTCGCCCATTTCTATTTGACAAAAACCTATATTAATTGCAGCGTTAACTTTCCAGAATTCCAGATTAGCTTGTTTGCCGTTTTCCGGTTCGCCGCTTTTAGCTAAAATTTGCAAAGATTTAGTGGCTTTTATTTCTGATATTTGATGGCATTCTATGGCTTGATTTATTTCACCTAAGATCCTGTGACAAATACCTAAAATACTGTATAACCCGCTCAAATAATAATCAGAAGTCACATTGTTAACGATCCGAGTAGTTGCTGAAATTATTGGCTGCAAGAAACCTAATTTGTAGAGCGCTCTACCGAGATTGTAATCTTTTGCAAACTGGATATTGATTTTTTTGAGGATAACGCTCGCGGCCTGCTCGAAACAGCTAATTGCTACATAATGATAGTAAGCTTCAAAAGCTTTCAGCGCATCTTCTACAGTCTCAATATTTTCAACACTCTCGCTCCAGAACTCGGCGGCTTTGCGGTTTGCAGTTTCCCAGTCTCCGGGCGAGAGCCGATCGACCGCTTCTTCGCGAATTGCTGGATGCAGCCAGTATTCGCCCTTCTGAGACTCGACTAGCGATCGGTGCAACAGCGATTTAATGATTTGTCGCCGTCCGGCTTCCGGCACGTCCCACAGCAAACACAAAAGTCCGTCAGTAGGGACTGTCGGTACATCTTGATAGCGGTAACAGCCCAAGCGACAGAGGAGTTGATAGGCTTCCGAATCGAGTTCGAGGAGGCGGTTAAATTGACTGGTAACTAAATTTTTTAAGTCTGTTTCAACGAGTGGATGGTCGCTGTTTTCCAGCCAGTAAGCCGCCATGTCTCCGTCAAAATCTTCTCGGATCGTGCCGCAAATAATGCCCATTGCTTTGGCATTGCCGCCGTAAACTTTGTGCATTTCCTTGAGGGCGACATCATCTATATTGATGTTGCGGCAGCTAAAAAACTGCCGCCAAACTTCCACCTCTAATCCCGGAAGCAAGTAGTGTTCGACGGTGACATCAGAATCGCAAAGTCGATCGCGACTGGTAATCAGCGTTACCGACTGCACCGCTGCGTCAGCCAAAACTCGCAACAGTTCCACGTAAAGCCGGTGCGGTTCAATAAACTTACCTTGTCCGTCGAGTGCGGCTTCCAAATTGTCAATTAATACGCCGACTTTATGAGTCTGAAGCTGCCGCTTCAGCCGCCCCAGGGTGACGCCAAAGTCTGGCCCTGGTTCTTCCTGAAAGTCTTGCTTGAGCCATTCTTCGATCGCGCTTTCCAAGGCCGTGATGTTCTCTGTCTCTTTTGCCATCAACAGTTCAATTACCCGATCGAACCCTTGAGATTTGAGATACTGTCTGGCCAAAGTTGTTTTGCCGATACCGCCGGCACTTTGGATGACAATCACTTTTGCACCTTGGGCGACAAGAGTATTGAGATCTTCGATCGCCCCGAAGCGGCCCAAAAAATTCGGGTTTTCGATTTCCAAATCCGCATCAAGTCCAGGAGATACTTGGGCCGGAACAGTTTGTCCCGACTGCGGTTCTAGTTTCGAGTAGCTGCGCCAATACCTCTCTACAACCGCTTGAAGGTTGTCTCTTTTGACTTTTTCGCCTTCTCCAAACAGCGCTGAAAGTCGCTTCCACAAATTAGAGGCAGCGTCCTTAACAGTCCCTACTCCATACCCTTCACTATCTGCAACCTGTTGGTACGTCCTGCCTTGCACGCCTTGCCAAGCTTCGCGAAAGATCGCGCTGTCAAGGTTGTCGAGAGTTTTCAGGTTTCGAGCCACAAGTAACGAGTTGGTAAAATCCAGTGCACGATCGGCTTCCATTTAGTCACCAGGTTTAGCGTTACCTATCTGACACAACTTTAACAGACTTTTTCCGACTCGCTTACACGCTCAAACAGTGGACTTGTATAGACTTTTCCCGACTGACACGGCCGAGGTTGGCCGGGGATACTGTTGAGTGTGGAGGGGAAGTTGACAGGCAAGCTTCTAACTTACACACCAATCAAGTCGAGTTTATATTCAGGAGAAAGCAGCTATGTCTATTAACGATGTTGAAACAGCGATCGTAGATGAACAAATTCGCCCTCAAGAATGCGGCCGCGTTCGTTTCCAAAATAGTTGGTGGCCGGCGAAGTGCGATCGAGACATGACTTTTGAACCCGGTGAGGTGGTTCGGGTCGTGGGGATTGAAAATATTACTTTGATCGTTGCAGCGTCGTTTGCCATCAATTCTGAAAGTTAAGGCAAATCTACAATCGGGAGTAAGCAATCATGAATTTTGAGAATTCCGAAAAAGCGATCGTGGATGAAGAAATTCGACCTAATGAGTCCGGTCGCGTTCGTTTCCAAAACAGTTGGTGGCCGGCGAAGTGCGATCGAGACCTGACTTTTGAACCTGGTGAGGTGGTTCGCGTAGTCGGAATTGACAATATTACTTTGATAGTTGAAGCGTCGTTATAAATCAATGGCTTAGGGAGTCGAGCTATAGGTTTATAGCCTCCCAACGTTCAGGCCAACCTAGAAGCAGGAGAAAGTAATCATGACTGTCAGCCATTTGGAAAGAGCGATCGTTGAAGAAGAAATTAAACCAAATCAGTCCGGCAGTGTGCGATTTCAAAGCAGTTGGTGGCCTGCCAAGTGCGTTCGAGAAATAACTTTGCAACCCGGTGAAGTTGTTCGCGTCGTGAGCCTTGACAACATTACTCTGATAGTTGAAGCGTAGTTGGAAAGCAATCTGGAGGTGGGGAGTTATCGGAGGGTAGAACAAATAAATTTGCGATCGCGTTTCTATCTCGATACATTTCTCTTCAAGCGCGCGATCGTACTTCTCGCCTCTGTTAATTTCCAGATTCTAGAGTTTGACCTCAACCACAACTCACCGCTGACAGTTTTGTCGGCGGTTTTTTTGTAGGCGTTCAGGGGGTGACACGCAACTTAAAAGCCTTGTGCTGAAAAGGGTTTAAGGCGATCGCCCTCAAAAGAATTAGGCTGCCGCGAGCTTCTTTTGCATATCTCGACAAGGTGGAATCAGGATCGAGGGCGATCGCCCCGGAGCGTAATTGTCAATAAGTCTGTCATAATAGCTATTAGAAATTTCTCCACCGAGTTAGTACGGTGCATAACTCAAAATTAGGGTGTAAAACTGGAAAAACCTTACCCGATGAGATCGATTTGTACATGACTTTTCAAGAAGCCCTAGAATTTATCGAATCAGCCTTAGAGTCCAAGACCAGTAAAACGTTAAGTTTGCTTGAAAAAGAAATCTTAAAAGCTGCTTGGGAAAACGCAACTTATAGTGTACTTGCTGACAGCTTGTACCTGAGCATAGGACATATCAAAGATTTAGCTGCCATCCTGTGGCAGCGGCTTTCAGACGTAATGGGAGAAAAAGTTACTAAAAATAACTTCCGCTCTCTGCTAGAGAAGCAAAACACCACAAGTGCGATCGTCGATGCCAAAGTCCAAGGCGAACCTATGACGATGGCTTCGGTAGGAGAAAGTGACATCAATGAATTACAAACTTACAAAGGAAACATTTTAATTGTTGATGACATCCAAGAGAATCTGCGTTTTCTAACAAGAATTCTAACTAACGAGGGGTACAAAGTTCGCGGCGTCACCAAGGGTGCGATGGCCTTGAGGACGGTTCGTCATTATCCCCCCGATGCTATATTGCTGGATATTAAAATGCCAGACATGGATGGCTATCAAGTCTGCGAAGCCCTAAAATCGGATGAAAACACCTCAGAAATTCCGATTATTTTCTTAAGCGCGCTCGATCAAGTTCTGGATAAAGTCAAAGCTTTTAAGGTAGGGGGAGCTGACTACATCTCTAAACCTTTTCAGTTGGAAGAAGTGCTAGTTCGCCTCGAAACTCAGGTCACTATCCAGCACCAAAAACGCCAGCTTAAAGAAGCAATCGAGCGACACCAGCAAACCGCAGAAATTGCCTACCAATCTCGCACCCTGTTGGCAAACTTGCTAAACTCATCTCTGGATGGAATAGCTGCAGTGGAGGCGATGAGGGGGGATATCGCTGGAGAAATTGAAGATTTTCGCTGCTTGATAGTTAACCCTGTCTTTGCCAGACTCTTAGGAAAAAAACGAACCGAACTCGCGGGCGAACCCGTTCTGAAAAAACTGCTTAATCAATTGAGTCCAGGATTGTTTGATTTGTTAGTAGAAGTTGTTGAGACTGGAGAATCGCTTGAAGGAGAGGTTCATCTAGAAACTAATTACGGCAAATGCTATTATTTCACTGCTGTGAGATTGGGAGACGGTTGCTCAATTACCATCCGTGATCTTACGGACTTAAAACAGTCGGCATTAAAGTCAATGATCGAACAGAACAAACGGCGTGTTATCAAATAGGATAAACGGCGCTTACGCAATCTGACCCAGAAACCGGGTTTTTTACCGAATCTACGGGCTGCACTGCGTCTTTTCGTCAGGACTTACGCAATCTGATCCAGAAACCGGGTTTTTTAGGGAATCTACGGGGTGTAACCAAGTATTATCCTAAAAAAAGCCGGTTTCTGACTACCCCTGTGTAATTCCTAAAAATATCAATATTCACCAACCAAGGGTTCACTTAAATCGAGAATCTTCTCAAACTGAAACTTCCTCACCCAATTTCTGAGAGTTTGAAGCTCGAAAGCGTGAGATTCAAGAATCTCCTCTAGGAGTTGAAAAACTAATTCCCAATCAGCGTCAATAGCTGCTTCATATAATTTTACCATCCATTTTTTTGACATCGCTGCTAATAAACGAGTGAAATTTAACAGTTCTCCAGTCACATTAGAAGGGGGACAGGGTAGCTCTTGATCCTGATAAATATAAAGGATTCCCCAATGTTTAGCCATGATGTCAAAGATGGCTTCTGTGTGGAACGGTTTTGGCACAAAAGTCTAGTGAGCGATTCATCCTGCCTGTTTGTTGGGGGGAAATATAAGTTAATGTCCCTTCTAGAATATTAGGACTTTTGAGGGTGGGATTCTCTTGGGATAGGATGGTAGATAAGCCAAAGTCAATAATTTTTAATTGTCCTGTTTCAATACTCCGGACAGTTTTTAAGCAGCCAGAGTACCATAAGACAAGACTGAAGGAAGGTTAGGGTGATTTAAAATCAAATCCGGGTCTAAATCTAACTTATCAATAAAGCTAGAAAGTAGATGCTTATTTAATTCCAGACGTTTATAATAGGCCATAGAAAACACAAACGACTTGGCAGATGAATGACAACTATAGAGTTGATGTTTGGCTAAATTTAAGGCAATAAGACTGGCATTAAAATGAAAATCAAGCCGTGGTAGATGACGAGCTTGACAATCAGACAATCCCGTAAATTGCTTGGCATCCCGAAAAATAAATTCAATCTGGAAGCGAGCCTGATAATATTCAACAATTTGCTCAGGTGATAGGTGAATATCAGTGCTAAACAATAAAGCATTTTTGATTTTGCCATTGGCTTGAACCTCAGAAATACAAGCCAAACTAATTTGACAGTTTAAACAACAACGACCGACCTCCAATGTATATAATGAAACTCCAGGTTTTCAATACTTCGGACAGTTTTATATCTAATCGAGTGTCCGAAACCCAGACTGGCTATATGGTGGACTATTATTTCAAGGTTTAAGTAAGCGCCCTAAGTTTCCTAAAATGCGTTAAAAATGGCAGGGCTTTCTCGCGATCGGCTTACAGGGCCGTTAAAAAACTGTCCGAAGTATTGTTATATGATGACTCTTATCAACTCCTTTTGTAAAGCTTGATTGAGATGCTCTTACCCTGCATCAACCGCGCCGATACTGAAGTGAAAGTTGTTGCCCTCACCTACGACCACGGACCCTATTCTCCCTATACAAATCAGCTTTTAGATATCTTAGACCGCTATTAAGTTAAAGCAACTCTTTTTGAAATCGATCGCAATATTGAGAAACATCCCGAAATCGTGAAAATGATTGTCGCGAGGGGAGATGAGTTGGCAAACCATTCCTAATCTCACAAATCGCATTTGCCATGCTGCTCTGGCTGCAAGAAAATCTAATTCAGGCATCAAAGTCGGAACTAAAGCTGCCCAAAACTGCACCTGTAAAGCAGAGTTAGTAGCAATTTTTTTAACCAGTTCCAGGAGCAAAACGAGGTTCTAGGTGGTTTCCGGGAGGCGAGAACCGGGGAGAAGGGCGATCGTCCGAACTCCGGATATTAATTCCTAATCTTTGCCCGTAGAATTGAGGTTGTCCATGACAGGATTGCCGACAAACTGAGCTTTCTTTAAACCCTGTCGGTTTAAGTCAGTAGCAGCCAAAGCATCTCTAGTAAAAACCGCCAGACATTTCTCTGAGCAAAGCAACTGCCACAAGATTAAACCCAAATCGACTCGCCCCTCGTAATAACTAGAATGAGCCGATAGAAAAATTATATAGGGGCGGTTGCTGGCATGGGCGATCGCCGCAGCGACAATATCCCCAGTTGGCACCACCCAATCGCAGTGGCGCGAATGCGTCCAAACAGCCTGCAATTGCTGCCAAGTCAAAGCAATTAGGCGCGCCCCAACATCTTTGAGGAAAAACAGGGGATTCATGTAAAAAACTCCCCCAGACCGCATTTGACTGGTGGGCCCAATAATTGGCACGGTCGATCGGCGGTAAGCAGCCCCGTCACCTACAATCGGCATTGCCGAAACATCAACATCCGCGCCAGATACTCTTAAAGCTTTGAGAATTTGACAGTTAATCGAGTCTTCCCCGTGACTGTTGCTGAGGAAAAGTATCCTCTTCGATTTCATATAATCGGAATACAATCAGAATCAGTGCCGAGCTTTTTTTAAAGACAGCCGTGCGATAGCTAAACTCGGGCGGGCTAACTTTTTGTTAGTCTAATTTAAATACATTGTGGAAGTGAAACAGCGTGAATATTGAAATTGGGCGGGGCAAAAGCGCTCGCAGAGCTTACGGCATAGATGAAATTGCGCTTGTACCCGGACAGCGCACCCTCGATCCGAGTTTGGCAGATACCAAGTGGCAGATTGGCGGGATCGATCGAGAAATCCCGATCATCGCCAGCGCCATGGATGGAGTAGTCGATGTCCGCATGGCCATTTTGCTGTCGGAATTGGGAGCAATGGGCGTGCTCAACCTAGAAGGAATTCAAACCCGCTATGCCGACCCCCAGCCAATATTAGAGCGCATCGCCAGTGTCGGGAACCACGAATTTGTTTCCCTGATGCAGCAACTCTATGCCGAACCCATCAAGCCAGAATTAATCGACCTGAGAATTAAAGAAATTAAAGCAGGAGGAGGGATTGCCGCCGTCAGCGGTACACCGGCCGGCGCGAGCAAATACGGCCGGGCGGTTGCTGAATCGGGAGCCGATATATTTTTTGTGCAAGCAACAGTAGTCTCGACTGCTTTCCTTTCCCCTGAATCAATCTCATCTTTAGATTTGACACAATTCTGTCAAGAGATGCCGATACCAGTAATTTTGGGTAACTGCGTCACCTACGAAGTCGCTCTGAATTTAATGAAAACTGGCGCTGCGGGCATTCTCGTGGGCATTGGGCCGGGGGCTGCTTGCACATCTAGGGGCGTATTGGGTGTCGGCGTTCCCCAAGCCACAGCGGTAGCAGACTGCGCCGCCGCGCGGGACGACTACTATCGCGAAACTGGCAAATACGTGTCGGTGATTGCTGACGGCGGTTTAATTACCGGCGGCGATATCTGCAAGTGCATTGCCTGCGGTGCCGATGCAGTGATGATTGGTTCGCCCTTTGCCAGGGCCGCCGAAGCTCCCGGCCGCGGCTTTCACTGGGGGATGGCGACTCCGAGCCCGGTTTTGCCGCGCGGCACTCGCATTCGTGTGGGGACTACGGGTACTGTGGAGCAAATTTTGCGGGGGCCTGCGGTGCTAGATGACGGTACGCACAACTTGCTCGGAGCTCTGAAAACTAGCATGGGTACCTTGGGCGCTAAGGATATTAAGGAGATGCAGCAAGTGGAAGTGGTAATTGCTCCTTCTCTGCTGACGGAGGGTAAAGTCTATCAAAAAGCTCAGCAGTTGGGCATGGGTAAGTAGATTTACCGATCAAATACCAGCATACCTTGACAAAATTTGTTCAAGAGTCTCGAAATTTACAGAATATTGTGGAATTATCGAGAAGGAGATGTCACAATAGAAGAAGCGGAGACGCATGTTTCCGTTCACTCCTCACACCACACTCCGCCCGGACTACTGTTCGGGCGGTTCCTTTTTTGCCGGACATCTTGGCTCTTGCTTACTAGATACAGAACTGAGGCTTGTAGCTCCGGAGAGGGGGAGAGTGGGAGAGGGGGAGAGTCTGGGAGTGGGAGACTTTTTCTTCTATATAAGTGCATTCTGCCTTCGGAAACATCAGTGCCTTCGGAAACATCAGTGCCTTGTTCCTTCAGAAACCTTGTGCCTTCTTCCTTCTACCGTCTTCCCTCTTCCCTCTTCCTTCTACGGTCTCCTTCAGAAGCCTTCTCTTAAAATGGTTGACGCAAGTGGTTACATTTTTTGCTAGACTTGTTATCCGAGAAATAGTATTTACAAGGATGGCTAGGGATGTCAGCAGCCGCGCAAGTAACCGACTCTACCTTTAAGCAGGAAGTGCTCGATAGCGAAGTTCCAGTTCTAGTGGATTTTTGGGCTCCCTGGTGCGGGCCCTGTCGGATGGTGGCGCCCGTCGTAGACGAAATTGCCCAGCAATATGAAGGGCAGGTCAAGGTAGTAAAAGTTAATACCGACGAGAATCCTAACGTGGCCAGCCAATACGGTATCCGCAGCATTCCGACGCTGATGATATTTAAGGGCGGTCAACGTGTGGATATGGTGGTTGGGGCAGTTCCGAAAACTACTCTGGCCAACACTCTGGAAAAGTACATTTAACCCAACTGCGAGCAGTTTCGCGCTGTTCTTTGTGGGCCGCGAAAGCTAACTCGCTTCAGAACCGGGGCAAAGCTACGGGAAAAGTTATTAGTCGCCAGCATGGCAATTTGCTGGTGGCTATTAGCTTATAACTTTGGCTTGCCCCTTAATTTTTATTAGCCACAAATTGTTACCGTTTCGGAAAAATTCATGATTCGTTCTCGGTCTGGTCAAGGTTTTGAGTCCCTCCAAGCTGAAGTGATGGATTTGCTCGATCGCTTGCCAATGTTGAAGCACTCTGAGTGGATCGAACGATCGCTCTCTACTATAGTGCAAATGGCCAGAGAGGATCTCGATCGCCTAGACTTGAAGATTATTGCGGCGTCGCTCCGAGATATGGAGAGCGCTTTTGAGATGTTTTATCCTTACCGCCATGTTCGCAAAATTGTGATTTTTGGTTCGGCGAGGGTGTCACCGCAATCTGTGGAATATTTGCTGGCCAGAGACTTTGCACGCGCGATCGCCCAGCAGGGGTTTATGGTGATTACTGGCGGCGGCGGCGGAATTATGCAGGCGGGGAACGAGGGGGCGACTGCTGAACGTTCTTTTGGGCTGAACATTCAGTTACCTTTCGAGCAGAGTTCTAATCCTTTCATTGCCGGCGATCCCAAATTGCTCAATTTTAAATATTTTTTCACTCGTAAGTTATTTTTTCTCCGGGAGAGCGATGCTTTAGCTCTGTTTCCGGGCGGTTTTGGCACTCTGGACGAGGCTTTTGAGTGTCTGACTTTGATTCAAACTGGCAAGTTCGGGCCGGCTCCTGTGGTATTGATCGATCGACCGGGAGGAGATTATTGGCACGATTGGAATTATTTTGTGCAAAAACAATTGCGGGGCCGGGGTTTGATTTCACCCGACGATCGCAGCCTGTATACGATTACTGACGATATAAATGTCGCTTGCGAGGCGATCGGTAGTTTTTATCTGGTTTATCATTCCTGCCGCTACGTGCGCGAAAAATTGGTAATTCGATTGAAAACAGAGCTTTCTGATGATAATGTCGATCGCCTAAATACTGATTTTAGCGATATTGTTGTCACCGGAAAAATTGAAAAAAGTCAAGCTTTGGAACCGGAAATAGGAGATGCAACTTTCGATATGCCGCGCCTAGTTTTGCATTTCAACCAGCGGGATTTGGGGCGGCTTTATCAGCTAATTGCTGCTATTAATCAAATGGGTGCAGCTTCGCCGGCGGCGGCGCATCCAGAACAAAAGTAGTTATTAGTTATCAGTCATTAGTCATTTTAAATATGGGTGAGATTAGATAGAAGTTGGACAACTTGTATTTTGACAAAAGCGCTCTGCTGAGATAAGTTTTTGTAAAAAGTAAAGAAAAAAGCGTCCAAAAGCCAAAGAAAATCTTGTCAGTACCTTGATGGCGTTGTTTGGGAAAAAAACAGCAAAATGCTAGACCTGCTGCTAATTGCAATTTTGGGATTTCTCGGCAGTTTCGGTCACTGCGCCGGAATGTGCGGCCCGCTGACAATGGCGTTTTCTCTTTCTAATTCCCGCAACGATAAATTAGCGACTTTCCGCTTTCATTTGCTGCTAAATTTGGGGAGAATTACTGCTTACGCTTTGGTTGGTGCTGCAATTGGCGGACTGGGTTCGGTGTTAATTGCTGGCGGACTTTTGGCAGGTACGGGTAGCGAATTGCGGCGGACGATCGCACTTCTGACGGGCACGATGCTGATTTGGTTCGGAGTAGGGCAAATTAAACCGAACTTGCTGCCGGGATTGCCCCGATTGCACCCGCTGTCGCACGATCGAGTCGGACAAGCAATGAGCAAGCTTTCGGCACAAAAAAACTGGTGGGTGCCGATTGCTTTGGGTTTGCTTTGGGGTTTGATTCCCTGCGGTTTCCTCTACGCAGCCCAGATTAAGGCGGCGGAAACCGGAAACCCGGTTTTGGGTGCGGCGACGATGCTGGCTTTTGGACTCGGCACGCTGCCAACGATGCTGGGAGTGAGTTTTTTTGCTGGCAGATTGAGCGCCGACAAGCGCAGTCAACTGTTTCGTGCGGGTGGTTGGGTGACGGTGGCGATCGGAATTCTTACCTTGCTGCGAACCGATGAAATGGTTGATTTTACTGGGCACGCAGCGCTGCTGTGCTTGATGCTAGCACTGTTGGCGCGTCCGGTTAGCAAGTTTTTGCCGCAACTGTTGCGCTATCGCCGCGTCTTGGGTGTGGGCGCGTTTGTCTTAGCAGTCGCCCACACGTTTCATATGCTGGATCATACGCTGCAATGGAATTTTGATGCTGTGTCCTTCATGTTGCCGCAACATCAGTTGGGAATGGCGGCTGGGATGCTGTCGCTGCTGTTGATGCTACCGGCAGCGGTTACAAGTTGCGATCGCATTCAAAATTATTTAGGCCAACTGTGGCGAATGCTTCACCTGTTAAGCGTTCCAGCTTTTTTGCTGTGCGCTGTACACGCTGCACTCATCGGTTCCCACTATCTCGGCGGTTTTGAATGGAAGTTGCACAATCAACTGCTGACAGCCGTTTTAGCGGTGGTTACGGTGTTAGTTATGTTTGTGCGATCGCGCTTGTTTTGGTCACTTTTATCACTAGAGAATTTCTATGTTTCCCCTCTCAAACAAAAGTAAAAGTTTAGGATTGTTAGTATTTTTGGGATTGCTAATTGAAGCAGCAATTCCCAGTGCGCCGCAGTTAAACTCGATTTCAGTTTTAGCCCACGAAGTCGAAGTATCCGGAGATGTAGCCGCTACCTTTCACCTAGAACCAAACCACAACCCTCGCGCCGGACAGTCTGCGAGAGTGTGGTTTGCGCTGACTCGCCGGGGCGGCAAAATTATCCCCTTAGAGCAGTGCAATTGCAAATTAGCGGTTTATCCAAAAGAGCGCCCAGAAGGCGATAAGCCACTAATGCAGCCGCCTTTAAAAGCCATATCAGCCGAGAAATATCAAGGGATTCCGGGGGCTGATATCGTATTTCCCAAGGCTGGCATTTACCAGCTTAACTTGAGCGGAACAGCCAAAAACCCAGCTAATTTTAAACCGTTTAAACTGAGTTACACTGTCACCGTTAGGTAATACCATTTGAGATTTTAAGGACTGATTCGGTAGAGATTTTATGTAAATTAACCGCCGAGAGCGCAGAGAGCGCCGAGAGGAGAAAATAAGAGGAAGATTGAGAGCAAGTTTTCTATTTGAAGTTAAGGGGGACACGCGACCTATAATTTAGTTAAATTACTATTATAGCAACTACCAAGAGGCTTAGGACGTGCTTAATTGCTGAAACCATTGATTTTATTGCGCTTTGCTTCTTCATTCTTCCTTCAAACAGCAAATCTTAATTTTTAATAAAGATAAGTCGGTGCATTCTGCACTAAGTAAATTTCTGCGTTACCTTGTCAGTGTCCATTATGAGATTTGTGCAAGCTAACGTCTCTTGAACTGACCAAAGGATATAACGATGGATATCTTATCTAACACCGTGGCCCTATCGCGGATGCAATTTGCGCTAACCGCCATATTCCATATGCTGTGGCCAGTTCTGACAACTGGAATGGGGATTTATCTGGTAATTGTTGAAGGAATGTGGCTGAAAACTCGCAATCCCGACTACTACCATCACGCTCGTTTTTGGTCTAAACTCTACGTCCTTAACTTCGGTATTGGAGTAGCTTCAGGAATTCCGATGGAATTTCAGTTTGGCACGAATTGGGCACCATTTTCTGAAGCGGTTGGTGACTTTTTTGGCAGCATTTTAGGCTTTGAAGCTTCAATGGCGTTTATGCTAGAAGCCGGCTTTTTAGGCATTATGCTGTTTGGTTGGGAGCGCGTTCACCCGATCGTCCATTATTTCGCTACAATCATGGTAGCCTTCGGCGCTAACCTATCCACAGTCTGGATTTTAGTCGCTAACTCTTGGCTGCAAACTCCTGCGGGCGGAGAAATGGTCAATGGCAAGTTTATTGTCAGCGATTACTTCCAAGCAATTCTGAACCCGTTCGCATTAAACAGCATTCTCCATATGTTTTTTGCGACGTTAGAAACTTCGCTGTTTGTCATTGGGGGAATTAGCGCTTGGTACATTCTCAATAAGCGCAACCAAGCCTTTTTTTCCAAGTCTTTAAAAATTGCCATAGCGACAGCAATCGCCGTTGCACCTTTGCAAATATACATCGGACATTTGAGCGCTGAACAAGTTTATCACTATCAACCCACTAAATTAGCAGCAATCGAAGCTAAGTGGGAAACCTCACCAGCGGGAGAGTCAGCCGATTGGACTTTGCTAGCTTTGCCTAATGAAAAAGCCCAAAAAAATGACTGGGAAATTAGCGTACCCAATGGCTTAGGATACGTTCTGGAATTTAAGCGAAAACTATCAGAACCCGTCCTCGGATTGAAGGAATGGAAGCCAGAAGATAGACCCCGGATGGTGGGTTTAATCTACTATTGTTTCCGCATCATGTCCGGGATTGGATTCTTCTTTTTAGGACTGATGCTGTTCAGTATAATTCAGTGGATGCGAGGGAAACTTTCTGCTGAAAATATTAGCAATCAACCTTGGCTGATGCGCGCTTGGGTATTAGCTGCTCCCCTGGGATATATTGCTGTAGAATCGGGTTGGATTGTGCGCTGTGTCGGCCGACAACCTTGGGCTTTATACGGGCAAATTCGCACTGCTGATGCGGTGTCAAATATCCCCGCCAGCAATGTTTTAACTTCTCTAAGTTTCTTTGCAGTTATTTACAGCTTTTTGTTTGTTTGTGCCTTGTATTTTGGCAGCAGAATTATCCGCAAAGGGCCGAATTTAAGTCTGCCTGTGCCAGGTTTAGACAATGAACCTGCAATCGAAAGTCAACCTGCAGAACACATTCCCGATCAACGTCCCGTAGAAGCACAACAATAGGAGATTTTATGCAAGCTTTGGAGCATTTTCTCCCACAAGTTTGGTTTGTAGTTTTGGCTTTGTTTCTCCTGCTATATGTCATGCTAGACGGTTTTGACTTAGGAGTAGGCATCCTGTCTCTGACTGCTTCCGACGAGGAACGCCGGGGCATTTTAATGACGAGTTTGGGCAACGTTTGGGATGCCAACGAAACTTGGCTGGTGTTGATGGGAGGCGCTTTATTTGGCGCATTTCCCCTCGCTTACGGTACGATTTTGACAGCGCTCTACATACCGATTTGCATGATGCTTTTTGGTTTGATATTTCGGGCTGTAGCCTTTGAATTTCGCGAGCATTCTAATCGCAAATTACTCTGGAATTATGCTTTTGGTGCTGGCAGTTTTTTAGCAGCTTTAGCTCAAGGATTTGCCTTGGGTGCCGTACTCGAAGGCATTGCGGTTGATGAAGCCGGTCACTTTGTAGGTTCTACTTGGGATTGGCTGGATTGGCGATCGATCTTGGTGGCTTTGACGCTGATTCAAGGCTATGTTTTGATCGGTTCAACCTATCTAATTATGAAAACAGAGGGCGAACTGCAAACAAATCACTATCGCACGGCTAAAATTGCGGCGGTGACAACTTTAATCGGAGCGATTTTAATTACGATCGCCACTCCGATTTTTTACGAAAGTGCTAGATCCAGGTTGTTTGAGAAACCGCTAGTTTATGTCTTTGCCGCGATTCCTTTGCTGGGAGTGCTGTTGGTAGGACTGCTGCTAAAAAGTCTTGCAAATAAAGAAGAACGCACGCCGTTTGTCTGGACGATTCTGATTTTTCTGCTTACTTTCATCGGCTTGGGATTGATTGTTTTTCCCTACATTATTCCCTCACAAATCACGATTTACCAAGCCGCAGCTTCGCCCAGCGCCCTGGTATTTATGATTGTGTTTATGGGCGTTCTGCTCCCGATTATGATTTTTTACAACATCTACAATTATGTTGTGTTTCGGGGTAAGGTTGTCGGCGGCCACTACGGCGAATAAAGCATAATACAACCGCAGATCACGCAAATATACGCAGATAAGCTCAACACTAGATCCGGGTTTATCTGCGTATATTTGCGGTTGAAAATTACAAATTATTGTTTTCCAAAACCATCACAACTTACGCAACCATACTATACATAACTTAGCGCCAATAGTGCAGAATAGGGAAAGGAACTGGTCGAGAATTAGCGATCGCACGCCATGCACTTTGAAATTTGAAATTTGAGATTTGAGATTTGAGATTGCTCGCACGGATGAGTCCGGGGGTTATGATCAGGATGCGGAGCTGTTTTCAAAGATCCACGGATGAATCCAGGGGCCCCGGAGCAAATTGCTTTCTGTCAAATAATAGTTGAGAAACATTGGGAAAAAATTACAGTTAATTCTGTCCCTACCCAGGATGCAGAGTTTGCGATCGCTATCTTTGTCACATAATAAAATATAATATAAGAGAAGGTTTTAATTTAACTTTTTTATAAGAGAGGGTTAACCAGTTATGGATGCGATCGCCAATTTATCAGGTTACGAGATTACAGAGAAACTTTATGTAGGTACACGTACCCTAGTCTATCGAGGCATCCGTACCCGTGACCAATACCCAGTCGTCATCAAACTGCTGCGAAACGAATACCCCTCCTTCAACGAGCTCGTCCAGTTTCGCAACCAATATACCATTGCCAAAAATCTAGACTTCCCTCACATCGTCAAACCCCTAACGCTGGAAGTATACCAGAATAGCTATGCCCTAATAATGGAGGACTTTGGCGGAGTCTCCCTAGCTACTTATCTCAAAACAGCAACAAATGAAACCCAACCATCTCAAGCTTTACCTTTAGCAGAATTTCTCCAACTCGCCATACAACTAACAGACATTATTCACTATCTCTACCAAAACCGAGTCATTCACAAAGATATTAAACCCGCTAATATTCTCATTAACCCCGACACCCAAGAAATTCAACTAATTGACTTTAGTATTGCATCCCTCCTACCACGAGAAACCCAAGAAATCCAGAATCCGAATATTTTAGAAGGTACATTAGCCTATCTCTCCCCCGAACAGACAGGACGGATGAATCGAGGCATTGACTACCGCAGTGACTTTTACTCCCTGGGTGTAACTTTTTATGAATTGTTGACAGGAAAGTTGCCATTTATCTCGGATGATCCGATGAAAGTGGTGCATTTTCATCTCGCCAAACAGTCGAAACCGAGCCATCACATTAATCCTGAAATTCCCCCGATCTTATCGGAAATTGTCAGTAAACTGATGGCAAAAAATGCCGAAAATCGCTATCAGAGTGCATTAGGACTCAAGCACGATTTAGAGATTTGTTTAGTTCTACAAAAAACCGCCCATATAAAATCTTTTGAACTCGGAAAGCGAGATATTAGCGATCGCTTTACTATCCCCGAAAAGCTCTACGGTAGAGAAAAAGAAGTTGATAAACTATTAGCTGCCTTTGAGCGAGTCAGCACAGGTAGCACCGAAATGATGCTAGTAGCAGGTTTTTCGGGAATTGGGAAAACCGCCGTTGTCAATGAAGTTCATAAACCCATTGTCCGTCAGCGCGGTTATTTTATCAAAGGCAAATACGATCAATTTCAACGCAACATTCCATTCAGTGCCTTTGTGCAAGCCTTCCGCGACTTAATGGGTCAATTGCTATCAGAATCGGATACCGAACTGCAAACATGGAAAACCAAGATTTTAGCAGCAGTGGGAGACAACGGACAAGTCTTGATTGACGTGATTCCTGAGCTAGAACGTATAATTGGCGCTCAACTTCCTGCAACAGAATTGTCAGGAAGTGCCGCCCAAAATCGCTTTAATCTGTTAATGCAGAAATTCGTGCAAGTTTTCACGAGCAAAGAACATCCTTTAGTGATGTTTTTGGATGACTTGCAATGGGCGGATTCAGCCTCCCTGAATTTGCTACAATTATTGATGATGGATACAGGATATTTATTAGTATTGGGTGCCTATCGAGATAATGAAGTTTCGCCAGTGCATCTATTTATCCTAACAGTTGATGAGATAGTTAAAAATGGGGCAATAGTGAATACGGTTACTTTGCAACCGTTAAGCCAACCAGATATGAATTTGTTGGTAGCAGATACACTGAATTGCGAATCATCTCTGGCGCAACCTTTAACAAAATTAGTGTATCAAAAAACTCAGGGTAATCCTTTCTTTGCCACTCAGTTTCTCAAGGCATTACATGACGCTCAGCTAATTAGCTTTAATTGGAATATTCGGCATTGGCAGTGTGATATTGCCCAAGTCAAAGCCTTAGCCATCACTGATAATGTCGTTGAATTCATGGCTTGGCAATTGCAGAAGTTGCCGCCAGAAACTCAGGAGGTTCTCAAATTAGCGGCTTGTATAGGAGCGCAGTTTGATTTGAATACGTTAGTAATTGTCAGTGAGCAATCTGCGGGAATGACGGCTACTGCTTTATGGAAAGCATTGCAGGAAGGTTTGGTGATTCCCACGACAAAAGTCTATAAGTTCTTTACGGAATCGGATAGTGATGAAGTTTTCAAGGCTTCAGCTAATCCAACTTATCGATTTTTACACGATCGCGTCCAGCAAGCCGCATATTCACTCATTCCCGATTCACAGAAAAAAGCAACTCATCTCAAAATCGGACAATTACTTCAGCAAAATTGTTCAAAAATAGAGCAAGAAGAAAAACTGTTTGATATTATCGGGCATTTGAATCGAGGAATTGAGTTAATTACCCAACATAGCGAACGAGAAGCCTTAGCTAAACTGAACTTGGCAGCCGGTTGTAAAGCCAGAAATTCTACCGCCTACACGGCAGCCAGAGTTTATCTGCAAATAGGCATTAATCTACTAACAGCCAACTGCTGGCAAAGGCAGTATGAATTAACCCTGAACCTCTATGTTGCTGCTGCTGAAGCCGCCTATTTGAATGCTGACTTTGACGGCATGGAAGAGATAGCAGTACAAGTGTTGCAAGCAGCCCAGACAATCTTAGACAAAATCAAAATTTACGAGATTCAAATCGCCGCCCAGACAGCACAGAGCAAGTCACTAGAAGCCATTGCAGTAGCAAGAGATGCACTCTGGCAATTGGGGGTTGAACTCCCCACCGAAGCTGACGAAGCCTTGATTGGTAAAGCGCTAGAAGCCGTTGCCAGCCAACTCCAAGGTAGACGGATTGAAGAGCTAGTTAATCTGCCGGTGATAACTGATGCCAAGGCTCAGGCTGCCATGCCACTATTAGCAACATTATATTCTCCTATCTTTCTGGGAATGCCCGGTTTGCTGCCCCTACTTAGCTGCAAGATGGTGAGTTTATCGCTCTCCTTTGGGAATGCGCCAGCATCGACGGTGGGGTATGGCATTCACGGACTGGTGTTGTGTGCCTTTTTGGGAGATGTGGAAACGGGGTATGCCTTTGGTAAATTGGCACTCTTATTGCTTGATAGGTTCAATGTCCGGGAATTCAAGTCCATGATTCTGAATCTATTTGGAGCCTTTATTCAGCATCGCAAAGAAGCAATGAGGGCAGTGATGCTGACGACGAAAGATAGCTATAGGTTGGGCATGGAAACTGGCGATTTTCTAAGTGCTGGCTACAGCATGGTCACTTACAGCTATATGAACTTTTTCAGTGGAGTAGAACTGAGCAATTTGGAATCAGAAATAGCAAGTTACAGCACCGCCTTGGCTCAGGTAAAGCAATATTCTGCTCAGATTTATGTAGATATGGTGCGCCAGACGGTGAATAACTTAAAGGAAGTCGAGATTCTGTCGGATTGCTTAATCGGCAAAGCCTACGATGAAACAGTGATGATGCCTAAGCATAATCAGGATTATGAATTCACTGCCATCGCCGAGGTTTATATCTACAAACTGTTGCTTGCTTACTTTTTTGGTAACTACCAAGATGGGAGCAATTACATTAGCCAAGCCCAGCCATATTTGATAGCAGTACCAGGATGTATTTTTATTCCCATTTTCCATTTCTATGCAGCCCTGACGCATCTGGCCGTGTTTCCCACGCATCCTGAAATTGAGCAAGCTGATATTCTCACTCAGGTGAAAACCCATCAAACGACTCTGCACCAGTGGGCGCAAAATGCTCCGATGAATCATCTGCATAAGTGGTATTTGGTTGAAGCAGAACGGCAGCGGGTTTTGGGTTACAAGGCAGATGCACTGGAAATGTACGATCGCGCTATCCAACTCGCTAAAGAAAATCTCTTCATCAACGAAGAAGCCCTCGCCAACGAACTAGCAGCTAAATTCTACTTGGAATGGGGCAAAGAAAAAGTAGCTCAAGCCTACATGATTGAAGCGTATTATTGTTATGCCCGATGGGGAGCTAAAGCCAAAATTGAGGATTTGGAAAAACGTTATCCTCGCCTACTCGGTATTATCCTTCAGCAAGCTCAAGCCTTTAGTTCATTAAAGGAAACGATCGCCCGCGGAACAATTACTTATAATACCAACTCTTCTAGCAGCAACTCTGAATTTCTCGATTTGCCTACTCTGATCGACGCCTCTCAAGCCATTTCTGGGGAAATTGAACTAGATAAACTCCTGACTACTCTTTTAAAAATAGCGATCGCGAATGCTGGGGCAACTAAGTGTGTCTTATTGCTCAAACAAAAACAGTATTTACAGGTAGCGGCTCTTGTAGCAGAGGGACAGGAACCTGAGCTATTACCAGCAATACCTCTAGAATCTAGTCAGGATGTAGCGATTAGTTTGGTTAACACTGTCAAGCGTAGTTTGAAACCTTTGGTAATAGTCGATGCTAGGGTAAGTTCCCAGGTTGCGGGCGATTGCTATATTGAACAGCACCAGCCGATAAGTGTTCTGTGTATTCCAATTCTTAATCAAGGGCAGTTGATAGGAGTTCTCTACCTGGAAAATAATCTGACGGTTGGGGCATTTACGAGCGATCGCATTGAAGTGCTAAATTTGCTGGCTTCTCAAGCTGCTATTTCCTTAGAAAATGCCCGTTTGTATCAAGAATCTCAACAAGCATTTACCGATCTGAAGCAGGCACAAATAAAAATAGTTCAAAGCGAAAAAATGTCAGCATTGGGAAACTTAGTGGCTGGCGTTGCTCACGAAATTAATAATCCAGTTGGTTTTTTGGTTGGTAATATTCAACCAGCCTTAGATCATATCAAAGATTTGTTTGGATTGCTCGATTTGTATGAAGAAAAATATTCGCCACTCGACCCAGAAATTCAAGAAGAAATCGAGAACATCGATCTGGAATACATCCGGGAAGATTTACCGAAATTAGTAGGTTCGATGCGGGAAGGCGTGAAGCGGATTCGGGATATTAGTACCAGTCTACGAACCTTCTCCCGTGCCGATACTAACTATCCCGTAGTTTGCAATATCCACGATGGCATCGATAGCACCATTATGATCCTGAAACATCGGCTCAAGGCTAACGAAACTCGTCCAGAAATCAAAGTGATTAGGGAATATGGAAATTTGCCACAAGTGGAGTGTTATCCCGGACAGTTGAATCAAGTATTTATGAATTTGTTAGGTAATGCGGTCGATGCTTTGGATGAATCAAATCAAGGACGACATTATGCAGAAATTGTCAATAAGATTACCATTAAAACCGACCTTTCTCTGGACAAAAAACAAGCGATTATTTGCATTAAAGATAACGGTGTGGGCATGAATGAAGCAGTGCAAGAGAAGATTTTTGATGAGTTATTTACTACCAAGGAAGTAGGGAAAGGGACGGGGTTGGGATTGGCGATCGCTCGTCAAATTGTGGTTGAGAAACATGGAGGGGCGATCGAGGTAAATTCTCTATTGGGAGAAGGGACGGAGTTTACAATTTTATTGCCGATGAAAGGATAAGACTATCTTGATAGCTCGCTATCTTTCTCTTCAAAAAAGAAAATAAATAAAAGCGGTAGAGTCTGTCGCCTGGGGATTTCGCAGTTCTATTTTCCTCAGACTAAACCTATAAAAGTGTATAATTAGTTACAATATTCAATGTCTGAGATGGGGTAATCCAGATGAGTGCAGCAGTGGATTTGACGAAGCGAGTTTCAGGATATCATCTGGTTGAGCAATTATACTGTGGTTCGAGAACCCTAGTTTATCGAGCTATCCGAGAAACAGATCAGCTTCCAGTTGTCATTAAACTATTAAATCGAGACTATCCCAGCTTCAGCGAACTGCTGCAATTCCGCAACCAGTACACCATCGCCAAAAATCTACGTCTGCCGGGAGTCGTTGAACCCTACAATTTGGAATCCTATCGCCACAGCTATGCCCTAGTGATGGAGGATTTTGGCGGTATTTCTCTACGAGACTACGCCCAAAAGCAAGCGCTGACTCTGGCAGAAATATTGGAAATTGCCATTCAAATAACTGACATCCTTGACGGATTGTACCGAAACCGAGTCATCCACAAAGATATTAAGCCAGCTAACGTCCTAATACATCCGGAAACCAAACAAGTCAAACTAATTGACTTCAGCATCGCCTCCCTACTGCCGAGAGAAACTCAAGAAATTCAAAATCCCAACATCTTAGAAGGAACCCTCGCCTATATTTCTCCCGAACAAACCGGAAGAATGAACCGAGGCATCGACTACCGCACCGACTTTTATTCTCTGGGAGCCACATTTTACGAACTGCTGACAGGAAAACTGCCATTTGAATGTGACGACCCCATGGAGTTGGTTCACTGCCATATTGCCAAACAACCTCTTGCAATAAACAGCCAAGAAATCCCGCAGGTAGTTTCGGATATGGTGATGAAGCTGATGGCAAAGAATGCCGAAAAACGCTATCAAAGTGCCAAGGGATTGAAGTATGACTTAGAACGGTGTTTGCAGCAGTACCAAGAAACTGGAAAGATTGAAACATTTGAGTTAGGAACGCGAGATATATGCGATCGCTTCCTGATTCCCGAAAAACTCTACGGTCGAGAACGAGAAATACAGCAACTTTTAGAAGCCTTTGAACGAGTAGCAGAAGGCAACAGCGAAATGATGCTCGTTGCAGGCTTTTCCGGCATAGGAAAAACCGTTGTGGTTAATGAAGTTCAAAAACCCATTGTCCGACAGCATGGCTATTTCATTAAAGGTAAATTTGACCAGTTCAATCGCAATATTCCCTTTTCGGCATTTGTGCAAGCATTCCGCGATTTAATGACACAATTGCTCAGTGAAAGCGATCTCCAACTCCAAGCATGGAAAACCAAAATTTTAGCAGCCCTTGGTGACAACGGACAAGTCATTATTGAAGTCATTCCTGAACTAGAACGGATTCTCGGACAACAACCCCCAGCCCCAGAATTGTCAGGGATGGCTGCTCAAAATCGGTTTAATTTGCTCTTCCAAAAATTTATCTCTGTTTTTACCACAAAAGAGCATCCCTTAGTGATGTTTCTGGATGATTTGCAGTGGGCTGATTCGGCATCTTTAAAGTTGATGCAGTTGCTCATAGGTGAATCCCAGTCAAGTCACCTGCTACTAATTGGAGCCTATCGAGACAATGAAGTTTCCGCTGCCCATCCCTTAATGTTGACTTTAGATGAAGTCACAAAAATCGGGGCAATAGTAAATACCATTACACTAGCACCTCTGGCTCGAACCAGTTTGAATCAATTAGTAGCAGATACGCTGAATTGTTCTCCTAAGTTAGCAGAACCGCTGACGGAGTTGGTGTATCAGAAGACAAAAGGAAACCCATTTTTTGCGACGCAGTTTCTCAAGGCATTGCATCAAGATGAATTGATCATTTTTGATATTAAAGCAGGATATTGGCAGTGCGATATTAGCAAAATTACCGAAGCAGCACTGACGGATAATGTAGTTGAATTCATGGCGCAGCAGTTACAGAAATTGCCAGTTGAAAGTCAGGATATTTTAAAATTAGCAGCTTGCATTGGCAATCAGTTCGATCTGACAACATTAGCAATTGTTTCGGAAATCTCGGAGACGGGAACGGCAACGGCTTTGTGGAAAACTTTACAGGAAGGTTTTGTTTTACCTCAGAGTGAGATTTATAAATTTTATGTAGGGGAAGAAGAAAAAATCGACGATGATCGAGCTACTTCTCAAACGGTTGCCTATCGCTTCTTGCACGATCGCGTCCAACAAGCCGCTTATTCTTTGATTCCGGAAGCAGAACGCGCGATCGCCCATTATCAAATCGGGCAACTGCTGCTGCAACAGATTTCAGCAGAAGCCAGAGAAGAACGCATTTTTGAATTAGTCAATCAGTTGAACTACGGCACGACGCTGGTTGTAGAACAACAGGAAAGGGAGGAACTCGCCCAACTCAACCTCATAGCTTGCCGCAAAGCGAGATCGGCAACTGCCTATCAAGCAGCCCGCGAATATGCCACAGTGGGGCTGCAACTGCTGGGAACAGACGCTTGGGAACGGCATTACGAAATGACCCTATCCCTGCACGACTTAGCTGCCGAGGTGGCTTTTTTAGCCGGCGATTTTGAGCAAATGCACCAGTGGATTGAAGCCGTGATCGATCGTGCGAAAACACCTTTAGAACAGGTGCAAGTCTATCAAGTTAAAATCCAGGCATTGGTCGCCCACAATAAATTTATCGAGGCGATCGCGATCGGTCAATCGGTCTTCCAAATGTTAGGCGTAAACCTACCAGATGAACCAACCCTAGACGATATTCGGCAGGTGAAGCAAGAAATTGATGCCCTAATTGAGGGTCGCTCCATTGAGTCATTCTTTCATCTGCCGAAAATGACCGACCCCCAGCAATTAGCCATTATGCAAAATGCGGCTCGGCTGACACCCGTCTGTTATATGTCAGGAACAAAGCTTTATTTCCTAGTCGTAGCGCTCCAAGCCAAGCTGTCTATTCAATTCGGCAATAGTCCGGTTTCCGCTTTTTGCTACGTGGGTTACGCCTTCCAACTGAGGATGCTGTGGGGCGACATGACAATGGTGCCTCAGTTTGGGCAATTAGGATACCAACTCGCCTTAGAACCCGATGCCAAAAACATTCGAGCCGCAACCGCCATGTTAATGGGGGCCTATGTGGGTTCTTGGACGATCCATTTGCAAGAAACGCTGCCGATTCTTCTCGATGGCTATCAAGCTGGATTAGAAACAGGCAATCTAGAATTTATGGGCTACGATGCCCAGTTGTACTGTTTCAATGCTTATTGGTACGGTCAACCGCTAGCTGAACTCGAACCGCAAATTCGCGCCTATTACCAACAGTTGTGCGACCTCCACCAAGTCACAGCAGCAAACTGTGTGTTGGCCTACTTGCAGGCGGCTCAAATTCTCTTGGGTCAGTCAGAGGACGAGATTCCTTTACGCCAGGATGACTATGAAGAACAAGTCCTGGCTCAGGCAAAAGTCGATTTTTACCGACTATCCTTCTTCTACTTGTATCGATTCACATTGAATTACTGGTTGGAAGACTTTGCTAAAGCAGAACACGATGCCGCTCAAACGCGACACTATTTGGCTGGAGGGATGGGAAGTATTGTTGAACCGATCTTCTACTTCTATGATTCTCTGAACCTGCTGGCCACTCTTGGTGAATCGATGTCCCAGTCAGAGCCGCGATGGCAGCGCATGGAAGAAAATCAAGCCAAGCTCAAAGACTGGGCAGATTATGGCCCGATGAATTACTTGCACAAATATCATTTAGTTGAAGCCGAAAAAAATCGCGTTCTTGCTCGCAAAACAGAAGCTCTAGAATTTTACGATCTAGCAATTAAAGGAGCCAAGGAAAACGGTTTTATCCAAGAGGAAGGATTAGCCAACGAATTAGCTGCCAAATTCTACTGGGAGTGGGGCAAAGAAAAAGTTGCCGCCAGCTATATGCAGGAGGCATATTACTGTTATGCCCGTTGGGGTGCACTAGCCAAGGTTGAAGACTTAGAACAACGCTATCCCCAATTACTTCATCCCATCCTGAATCAGCCCAAACTTCGCTTTAATCCTCTAGAGACGCTAGCAACGATTAGCCACTCTTCGCAGACTTCCAGTAATAGCAGCACCAGTATTTCCGAGGCCCTAGATTTCGCATCTATTGTGCAAGCTGCTCAAGCTTTATCCAGTAAAATTCAGCTTGATGAATTGCTCGACACCCTCAACCAAATTATTTTAAAAACTTCGGGCGCCGAAACTTGTGCTTTGCTACTCCCCCATCAGGATGAATGGCAAATCCGGGCAATAACTCACATCAACCCAGATAACCAGACACCCACTACCCTGCTGCAAACCCAATCTATAGACGGCTCGGCGGTGATTCCGCTCAAGCTGGTTTATTATGTCAAACACACCCTGGAAACTGTGGTTGTTGAAGGTGGCAAGACCGATATTCCGGGTTTAATGAATGATTGTACGCTCCAGTATCACTCTCAGAGTATGCTATGTACTCCGATTCTCGATCGCGGGAACTTAGTTGGCATACTTTATCTCGAACATAGCTCGACGAAAGGAGTGTTTACTCGCGATCGTCTCCTCATCCTCAACTTCCTCTGCACCCAGGCTGCCATTTCCCTAGAAAATGCGCGATTGTATCAGCAAGCCCAGGACTACGCTCACCAGGTGGAACAATCTCAACTGCAATTAGTGCAGAGCGAAAAAATGTCGGCTTTGGGGAATTTAGTGGCCGGAGTTGCCCATGAAATTAATAATCCAGTCGGATTTATTTCTGGCAATATTCATGAAGCGATCGCCGCCGTCAAAGATATTACAGAATACTTGCAACTCTATAAAGAAAAATTTCCCAGTCCGGGTGAGGAGATTGAAGAAAAAGCTGAAGAGAGCGATATCGAATATATCTTAGAAGATTTACCCAAAATGTTGAATTCGATGCAAATCGGGTGCGATCGCATCCAAGGCATCAGCACCAGTCTTCGTACCTTCTCCCGAGCCGACAAAGATTACAAAGTGCCTTTCAATATTCATGACGGAATTAACAGTACGATTTTGATTCTCAAACACAGATTGAAAGCGAACGAACAGCGTCCAGCGATTGAAGTTGTGAAAGAGTACGGGAACTTGCCCTCAGTGGATTGCTTCCCCGGACAATTAAATCAGGTGTTTATGAATATATTGGCAAATGCCATTGATGCACTGGAAGAATCAAATCGGGAACGGAGTTTAGAGAAGATTAAAGCCCCAGCCAATTGCATTACGATTCGGACAGAAATGAAGTCTAAGGAGTGGGTGACGATTCGCATTTCTGACAGCGGGCCAGGGATATCAGAGGAGATAAAAGGTCAGATTTTTGACCACTTATTTACAACTAAAGGTGTGGGTAAAGGCACGGGGTTGGGTTTGGCGATCGCACGGCAGATTGTAGTTGAAAAACACGGCGGTACAATCGAGGTAAATTCTGTATTAGGAGAAGGGACGGAGTTTACGATATCATTGCCGATGAAAGGATAAGACTAGGGAGCCTCTCATATTGGTAAAAACACTTCTTCTGGCTCCTTCCTTCTTCTTTTTTCCTCCTGCCTCCTGCCTCCTCTCTCCTGCCTCAAAATTCCAATTTCTAGTTAGGTTGCTTTCATTGAGATGCTCCCTAAGACTATCTTGATAGCTCGCCATCTTTCTCTTCAAAAGTGAAAAGAATAAAAGCGGTAGAGTCTGTAGGCTGGGGATTCCGCAGTTTTATTTTCCTCAGACTAGATCAATAAAAGTGTATACTTACTTACAAGAGTCAATATCTGAGATGGAGTAATCCAGATGAGTGCAGCAGTTGATTTGACTAACCGAGTTTCAGGATATCATCTGGTTGAGCAATTATACTGTGGTTCGAGAACCCTAGTTTATCGAGCTATCCGAGAAACAGATCAGCTTCCAGTTGTCATTAAACTATTAAATCGAGACTATCCCAGCTTCAGCGAACTGCTGCAATTCCGCAACCAGTATACCATCGCCAAAAATCTACGTCTGCCTGGAGTCGTTGAGCCCTACAATTTGGACTCCTATCGCCACAGCTATGCCCTAGTAATGGAGGATTTTGGCGGTATTTCTCTACGAGACTACGCCCAAGAACGCAAGCTGACTCTAGCAGAAATCTTGGAAATTGCCATTCAAATAACTGACATCCTTGACGGACTGTACCGAAACAGAGTCATCCACAAAGATATTAAGCCAGCTAACGTCCTAATACATCCGGAAACTAAACAAGTCAAACTGATTGACTTCAGCATCGCCTCGCTACTGCCGAGAGAAACTCAAGAAATTCAAAATCCTAACATTTTAGAGGGAACCCTCGCCTATATTTCTCCCGAACAAACTGGACGAATGAACCGAGGCATCGACTACCGCACCGACTTTTATTCTCTGGGAGTTACTTTTTACGAACTGCTGACAGGAAAACTGCCATTTGAATGTGCCGATCCGATGGAATTAGTTCACTGCCATATTGCCAAACAACCTCCTGCAATAAACAGCCAAGAAATCCCGCAGGTGATTTCGGATATTGTCATGAAGCTGATGGCAAAAAATGCCGAACAGCGCTATCAAAGTGCCTGGGGATTGAAGCATGACTTAGAAAAGTGTTGGCAGGAGTGCCAAGAAACTGGAAAAATTGAAACTTTTGAGTTAGGAACGCGGGATGTATGCGATCGCTTCCTGATTCCCGAAAAGCTTTATGGTCGAGAAAAAGAAGTACAAACCCTGTTGAATGCCTTCGACCGCGTGGTAAATGGCACATCAGAATTAATGCTAGTCGCTGGCTTCTCCGGGATTGGTAAAACGGCAGTCGTCAACGAGGTACATAAACCCATTGTCCGGCAACGGGGATATTTTATTAAAGGCAAATTCGACCAGTTCAACCGCAATATTCCCTTTTCGGCATTTGTCCAGGCCTTCCGCGATTTTATGGCACAATTACTCAGTGAAAGTGATGCCAAAATCAAAGAATGGAAAACTAAAATTCTCGAAGCGCTGGGTGACAACGGACAAGTCATTATTGAAGTCATTCCCGAACTAGAACGGATTATTGGACGGCAACCCCCAGCCCCCGAAGTATCGGGGATTTCTGCTCAAAATCTCTTTAATTTGCTCTTCCACAAATTCATTGCTGTCTTCACCACAAAAGAGCATCCATTGGTGATATTTTTGGATGACTTACAATGGGCAGATTCGGCATCGTTGAAGTTAATGCAATTGCTTGTCAATGAGTCGCAATTGGGTTATCTGTTGCTGCTGGGAGCCTATCGGGATAATGAAGTATCACCCGGCCATCCCCTGATGTTGACCCTAGATGAAGTGAGGAAGGCAGGAACCACACTCAACACTATTACATTAGCACCGCTTGCCCAAATCAGTTTAAATCAATTGGTAGCGGATACGCTAGTTTGCGATCCGAAGTTGGCACAACCGCTGACAGAATTGGTCTATCAAAAAACTCAAGGCAACCCATTTTTTGCAACGCAGTTTCTCAAAGCCTTGCATCAGGATGAATTGATTACTTTTGAGATCCAATCGGGACATTGGCAGTGCGATATTAGCAAAGTGAGAGAGGCAGCACTGACAGATAATGTAGTGGAATTTATGGCGCAGCAGTTGCAGAAATTGCCCCGAGAAACTCAGTCTGTTTTGAAATTAGCCGCTTGCATTGGCAACCAGTTTGACTTAGCAACATTGGCAGTTGTTCTAGAAAGTTCTGAAACTGAAACTGCAACGGCGCTATGGAAAGCGTTACAAGAAGGTTTGGTTTTGCCCCAAAGTGAAGTTTATAAGTTTTATGTAGGAATAGAACAGAATGTTTCTCAACCGATTTCTCGAACGGTTGCCTATCGCTTCTTGCACGATCGCGTCCAGCAAGCGGCTTATTCCTTGATTCCCGATGACAAAAAGCAAGCCACTCATCTCAAAATCGGGCAGTTGCTACTACAAAATTCCTCAGACATAGAGCAGGATGAAAAAATATTTGAGATTGTCAGACACTTAAATCAGGGTAAAGATTTAATCGCTCAACCAAGGGAGCGCCAAGAATTAGCCGAATTAAATTTAGTGACAGGGCGGAAAGCCAAAACTTCTAACGCTTATGCTGCCGCAACGGTATATTTACAAACAGCGATGGAGTTACTGACAACAGACTGTTGGCAAAATCAGTATGAACTGACCCTAAATATTTACATTGCTACTGCCGAAGCTGAATATTTAAACCTTAACTTTGAGAAATCATTAAAATTAGCTGAATTGGCGCTGACAGCAGTCAAGAGTTTACTCGAAAAAGTGAGAATTTATGAATTACAAATGCAAATTCATATTGCTCAGCAAATAGAAATGCTTGCGGCAGTAGAGATTGGGTTAGAAGTGTTAGAAAAACTATCAATCTCTTTACTAACAATTGACTTGGAAAAGGATTTAATAATTGATTTACCCAATCTTGACGATTTAGATAATTTGCCACTTATGACAGATCCATATAAGCTGGCAGCTATGCAAATTTTAAGAACACTCTGTACTCCTGTATTTGTAGCAAGGCCAGAGATTTTTCCGCAATTAATCATCACTATGATTAAGTTGTGTATTAAATATGGAGATTCAGCAATATCATCTTTTGCCTATGGTTTTTACGGGTTATTATTAGTAGGATTGGGTCAATTAGATAGAGGTTATTATGCAGGTTTAATTGCCTTAAACTTATTAGATAAGTTCAACGCTAAAGAGCTAAAAGCCCAAGTTTATAACTTGTTTAATGGCAATATTCGCACTTGGAAAGAACCAGCAAAAAATAGTGTGGAACCTTTGCGAGAAGGACTACAAGCAGGGCTAGAAGTAGGTGATTTTGAATGGGGTGGATATTGTGCTGCAAATTTGTGTAGTTACTTATTTTTTACGGAAGATAACTTAGAAGCAGCCATCCAGCAACAAGAATTTTATGGTAATTTTTGTATTAACTTTAAACAAGAAAGTTCTACGCATTTCTCGCAAGTATGGCGACAATTAGGTTTGAATTTACAGGGTCATGCCGCAGATCCCCTATTATTGATCGGTAAAAGCTTTGATGAAGATAAAAATTTGCCCCGCATTATTGCTGCTAAATCGGGAATAGTTTTATTTATGTTTTATCTGGCTAAAACTATTCTAGGTTACTTGTTAGGCGATAGTAGCCAAGCCTTAAAAAATGTGAGTCTAGCACAGGAGCAATCCGGCTCGGCTTTTGGTTTTATGCAAGTCATAGTTCTCAATTTTTACCATTCGCTAACATTGTTAAATCTGTATGCTGAAGTCACGGTAGATGAAAAAATAAGCTACTTGGAACAAGTCAATGTTAATCAGGAAAAAATGAAGTTTTGGGCAGAAAATACACCCGAAGTAAATCGGTATAGATATGAATTAATTGAAGCGGAAAAGGCTAGGGTATTAGGGATTAATTGGCAAGCATTAGAGTTATACGATCGCGCGATAGCAGGAGCCAAAGAAAACGGATATTTCCAAGAAGAAGCGATCGCCAACGAATTAGCTGCCAAGTTCTACCTTGATTGCAGCAAAGAAAAAGTCGCCGCCAGCTATATGCAGGAAGCATATTACTGTTATGCCCGTTGGGGTGCACTAGCCAAGGTTGAAGACTTAGAAAAAAGGTATCCCCAATTACTTCATCCCATCCTGAATCAGCCCAAACTTCGCTTTAATCCTCTAGAGACGCTAGCAACGATTAGCCACTCTTCGCAGACTTCCAGTAATAGCAGCACCAGTATTTCCGAGGCCCTAGATTTCGCATCTATTGTGCAAGCTGCTCAAGCTTTATCCAGTAAAATTCAGCTTGATGAATTGCTCGACACCCTCAACCAAATTATTTTAAAAACTTCTGGGGCCGAAACTTGTGCTTTGCTACTCCCCCATCAGGATGAATGGCAAATCCGGGCAATAACTCACATCAATCCAGATAACCAGACACCCACTACCCTGCTGCAAACCCAATCTATAGACGGCTCGGCGGTGATTCCGCTCAAGCTGGTTTATTATGTCAAACACACCCTGGAAACTGTGGTTGTTGAAGGTGGCAAGACCGATATTCCGGGTTTAATGAATGATTGTACGCTCCAGTATCACTCTCAGAGTATGCTATGTACTCCGATTCTCGATCGCGGGAACTTAGTTGGCATACTTTATCTCGAACATAGCTCGACGAAAGGAGTGTTTACTCGCGATCGTCTCCTCATCCTCAACTTCCTCTGCACTCAGGCTGCCATTTCCCTAGAAAATGCGCGATTGTATCAGCAAGCCCAGGACTATGCCCACCAGGTGGAACAATCTCAACTGCAATTAGTACAGAGCGAAAAAATGTCGGCGTTGGGGAATTTAGTGGCCGGGGTTGCCCATGAAATTAATAATCCAGTCGGATTTATTTCTGGCAATATTCATGAAGCGATCGCCGCCGTCAAGGATCTGACTAAATACCTGCAAGTCTACCAAGAAAAATTTCCCCATCCTGGAGATGACATCGAGCAAATAGCAGAAGAACTTGACATTGAATATATCTTAGAAGATTTACCCAAAATGTTGAATTCGATGCAAATCGGGTGCGATCGCATTCAAGGTATCAGCACCAGTCTTCGTACCTTCTCCCGAGCCGACAAAGATTACAAAGTTCCTTTCAATATTCATGACGGAATTAACAGTACGATTTTGATTCTCAAACACAGATTGAAAGCGAACGAACAGCGTCCAGCGATTGAAGTTGTGAAAGAGTACGGGAACTTGCCCTCAGTGGATTGCTTCCCCGGACAATTAAATCAGGTGTTTATGAATATATTGGCAAATGCCATTGATGCACTGGAAGAATCAAATCGGGAACGGAGTTTAGAGAAGATTAAAGCCCCAGCCAATTGCATTACGATTCGCACCGAAAGACAGTCTAAGGAGTGGGTGACGATTCGCATTTCTGACAGCGGGCCAGGGATATCAGAGGAGATAAAAGGTCAGATTTTTGATCACTTATTTACAACTAAAGGTGTGGGTAAAGGGACGGGATTGGGTTTGGCGATCGCACGGCAGATTGTAGTTGAGAAACACGGCGGTACAATCGAGGTAAATTCTGTATTAGGAGAAGGGACGGAGTTTACGATATCATTGCCTACAAACGGATGAAATTAATTATGCGATAGCCGCCTTTAACCCTTACACATAGAGGCGCACATTAATTTTTAGCAGTCAATATTTGAGATGAGGATAGCCAAAATGAATGCAGGTATAGATTTAACCAGTCCAATTGCCGGATACCGTCTAATCGAGCAACTGTACAGTGGTTCTAAAACCCTAGTATATCGAGCTATCCGAGAAACAGACCAGATTCCGGTTGTCATTAAACTATTAAATCGAGACTATCCCAGCTTCAGCGAACTGCTGCAATTCCGCAACCAGTACACCATCGCCAAAAACCTACGTCTGCCGGGAGTCGTTGAACCCTACAATTTAGAGTCCTATCGCCACAGCTATGCCCTAGTGATGGAGGATTTTGGCGGTATTTCTCTACGAGACTACGCCCAAAAGCAAGCGCTGACTCTGGCAGAAATCTTGGAAATTGCCATTCAAATAACTGACATTCTCCATGGACTCTATCGGCATCGAGTCATCCACAAAGATATTAAGCCAGCTAACGTCCTGATTCATCCGGAAACCAAACAAGTCAAACTGATAGACTTCAGCATCGCCTCCCTACTTCCGAGAGAAACTCAAGAAATTCAAAATCCCAACGTTTTAGAAGGAACCCTCGCCTATATTTCTCCCGAACAAACTGGACGAATGAACCGAGGCATCGACTACCGCACCGACTTTTATTCTCTGGGAGCCACATTTTACGAACTGCTGACAGGAAAACTGCCATTTGAATGTGACGACCCGATGGAGTTGGTTCACTGCCATATTGCCAAACAGCCTCCTGCAATAAACAGCCAAGAAATTCCGCAGGTGGTTTCGGATATGGTGATGAAGCTGATGGCAAAGAATGCCGAAAAACGCTATCAAAGTGCCTGGGGATTGAAGTATGACTTAGAAAAGTGTTGGCAGCATTACCAAGAAACTGGAAAGATTGAAAAATTTGAGTTAGGAACGCGAGATATATGCGATCGCTTCCTGATTCCTGAAAAACTCTACGGTCGAGAAACTGAAGTACAAACCCTGTTGAATGCCTTCGACCGCGTGGTAAATGGCACATCAGAATTAATGCTGGTTGCGGGTTTTTCCGGGATTGGTAAAACGGCACTCGTCAACGAGGTACATAAACCGATTGTCCGGCAACGGGGCTATTTCATTAAAGGCAAATTCGACCAGTTCAACCGCAATATTCCCTTTTCGGCATTTGTCCAGGCCTTCCGCGATTTTATGGGACAATTGCTATCAGAATCGGATGCTGAGTTACAAATCTGGAAAACCAGGATTCTGTCAGCAGTTGGAGACAACGGGCAAGTCATTATTGAAGTCATTCCTGAAGTAGAAAGCATTATTGGCACTCAACCTCCTGCACAAGAACTATCAGGAAGTGCGGCACAGAATCGCTTCAATATGCTAATGCAGAAATTTGTGCAAGTTTTTACCACAAAAGAACATCCCTTGGTGATGTTTTTGGACGATTTGCAGTGGGCGGATTCAGCATCACTAAAGCTGTTACAACTGTTGATGGAGGATACAGGGCATTTATTGGTGTTGGGTGCTTATCGGGATAATGAAGTGTCGCCAGTTCATCCGTTGATTTTGACAGTGGATGAGATTGTTAAGTCTGGGGCGAGGGTGAATACGATTACGCTACAACCGTTGAGTTTAGGGGATATGAATCAGTTGGTGGCAGAGACGCTGAACTGCGATTTGCCTATTGCTCAACCCTTGACAGAATTGGTGTATCAAAAAACTAAGGGTAATCCCTTCTTTGCCACACAGTTCCTTAAGGCATTACATGACGATGGGTTGATTACCTTTGATGGGAATATACGGTATTGGCAGTGCGATATTGCTCAAGTCAGAGCTTTAGCTATCACCGATGATGTGGTGGAGTTTATGGCACTGCAATTGCAGAAGCTACCGATCGCAACTCAGGCTGTCCTGAAGTTGGCGGCTTGTATTGGCGCTCAGTTTGATTTAGCTACTTTGGCGATCGTTTCCGAAAAGTTACCCGAAGAAACGGCGGCTGATTTGTGGAAAGCGTTACAAGAAGGCTTGCTCGTCCCCACCACCGAAATCTATAAATTTTTCACCAACCTTGATAATTTAGCTACTGTCAACCAAGCTGCTAATGCAAATTACAAATTCCTACACGATCGCGTCCAGCAAGCTGCCTATTCGCTAATTCCTGATTTAGATAAAAAAGCAACCCATCTCAAAATCGGACAATTACTTCAGCACAATTATTCAGAAATAGAGCAAGAGGAAAAACTATTTGATATTGTCGGTCATTTGAATCGAGGAATTGAGTTAATTACTCAACCGAGCGAACGGGAAAAATTAGCTCAACTAAATTTAGAAGCCGGACGCAAGGCCCGAAATTCTACAGCTTATGCTGCGGCAAGAGTTTATCTGCAAACGGGGATTGGGCTATTATCACTGGATTGTTGGCAAAGCCAGTATGAATTGACTTTGAACCTCTATGTTGCCTCCACCGAAGCCGCCTATTTGAATGCTGACCTTGATGGCATGGAAGAGATGGCAGCACTGGTGTTGCAAGAAGCTGAGACAATTTTAGAGAAAGTTAAAATTTATGTAATTAAAATCGCCGCACGGTCAGCCCAAGGCAAGGTGTTGGAAGCGATCGCAGTAGCAAGAGATACACTCTTGCAATTGGGAGTTGAATTCCCTACGGAACCTGACGAAGCCACGATTGGCAAAGCGCTACAAGCCCTGGCTAGCCAACTAAACGGCAGACGGATTGAGGAACTGGCTGACCTGCCACCAATCGCCGATCCCCAAGCGCCAGCAGCCCTCCAACTGTTAGGACTGTTGTTTACACCCATTTTCCAGGGAATCCCCGGTTTGCTGCCCCTACTGAGTTCCACGATGGTGAGTTTATCGCTCCAATTTGGGAATGCACCCGCATCGACGGTAGGGTATGCGATTCACGGACTGGTGCTGTGTGCCTTTTTGGGAGATGTGGAAACCGGCTATGCCTTTGGTAAATTGGCACTCTCATTGCTAGAGCGGTTGAATGTGCGGGAATTCAAGTCTATAATTCTGGTTCTGTTTGGGTGTTTTATTCAGCATCGCCAAGAAGCTATAAGGGCAACGATACCGACTCTGAAAGATGGCTATCTAGCTGGCATGGAAACTGCCGCTTTTCTCTACGCTGGCTACAACATAAATGTTTACTTTTATGCCCATTTCTTCGGTGGGGTAGAACTAGACACTTGGGAAACTGAAATAGTAAGTTACAGCGCTGCCTTGGCTCAGGTGAAGCAATATTCTGCCCAGGCTTTGTTGGATATGACGCAGCCGTTGGTTTATAACTTGAGGGAAACTGTAAGTCAACCGGATTGCTTAATCGGCTCTGCCTACGATGAAACGGTAATGATTCCTCAGCACCATCAGAATAATGAACTCACCGCGATCGCTTGTGCCTACATATACAAACTGTTGCTTGCTTACTTATGGGGTAATTACACGGCTGCCCTAGACCACATGGCTCAAAGCCAACAGTATTTGATGGCAGTATCGGGATTGGTTTTTGTTCCCGCTTTCCATTTCTATGCCGCCCTCACCCACCTAGCACTTTTCCCCACACAGCCAGAAATTGAGCAACCTGAAATTCTTGCCTCTGTGGAAACCCATCAAACCACTCTGCAACAGTGGGCGCAAAATGCTCCGATGAATCATCTGCATAAATGGTATTTAGTTGAGGCTGAACGGAAACGTGTTTTGGGCAATAAAGTAGAAGCAATAGATTTGTACGATCGCGCAATCTCCCTCGCTAAAGAAAATCAATTCCTCAACGAAGAAGCACTAGCTAATGAACTAGCAGCGAAATTTTACCTGGAATGGGATAAAGAAAAATTTGCCCAAGTTTATGCGATTGAGGCTTACTACGCCTACAGTCGTTGGGGAGCAAAAGCTAAAGTTGACGATCTGGAAAAATGTTATCCCCAACTCCTCGCTCCCATCTTTCAGCAATCTCGTTTCTTGACCTCGTTCCAGGGAACTATCTCTCTGGGAACGATCGCTTCAAGTCACACTTCTAGTAGCGTCTCTGAAGTTCTAGATTTGGCTACTCTAGTCAAAGCCTCTCAAGCCATTTCTGGGGAGATTGAACTAGATAAACTCCTGACTACTCTCCTAAAAATAGTAATTACGAACGCTGGGGCCGATAAGTGTGTCTTATTGCTAAAACAAGATGTTGAGTTACAAGTAGTAGCCCTTGTAGAAGAGGCACAGGAACCGCAACTATTACCATCAATGCCTCTACAATCAAGTCAGGATGTGGCGATTAGTTTGGTTAATACTGTCAAACGGAGTTTGAAACCTCTGGTACTTGTCGATGCGAGGATAAATCCTCAGTTTGCAGGCGATCGCTATATTGAACAGCATCAGCCGAAAAGTGTTCTTTGTAGTCCAATTCTTAATCAAGGCAAGTTGATTGGAATTTTATATCTGGAAAATAACCTGACGGTGGGGGCATTTACCAGCGATCGCGTTGAAGTGCTGAATCTAATTTGCTCTCAAGCTGCCATTTCTTTGGAAAATGCCCGTCTTTATCAAGAATCCCAACAAGCCCTTACAGACCTCAAACAGGCACAACTAAAAATAGTCCAAAGTGAAAAAATGTCGGCATTAGGCAATTTAGTAGCTGGGGTGGCTCACGAAATTAACAACCCTGTAGGCTTCCTTGCTGGCAACATTACCCCTGCTTTAGATTACATTAATGATTTGTTTGGATTGCTCGATCTATTTCAGCAAGAATATCCTAATTACACTGCGGCCATTAAAGAGGAAATTGAAGCGATAGACCTCGATTATATCCGGGAAGACTTACCAAAGTTAGTGGGTTCCATGAGCGAAGGAGTGAAGCGAATCAAAGGCATCAGCACCAGTCTTCGCATCTTTTCCCGTGCCGATAGCGATCGCCCCGTTGCCTGCAATATCCACGACGGGATTGATAGCACAATTATGATCCTCAAACATCGCCTCAAGGCAAACGACACTCGCCCTGAGATTCTGGTAATTAAAGAGTATGGTGATTTACCGGAAGTAGAATGTTATGCAGGACAGCTCAATCAGGTATTTATGAATTTGTTGGCTAATGCGATAGATGCTTTAGAAGAAGCAAATACGGGACGTAGTTATGCAGAAATCAAAATTAATCATAATCAAATTATTATCAAGACTGAATTATCGGAAGATCGGCAGAAAGCAATAATTCGGATCAAAGATAACGGTATTGGCATGAGTGAGACGGTGAGGCAGAAGGTTTTTGATGATTTATTTACTACCAAGGGAGTAGGGAAAGGCACGGGATTGGGATTGGCGATCGCGCGTCAAATTGTAGTTGAAAAACATCACGGAGAAATCAAAGTTGATTCTGTCCCTAGCGAGGGGACTGTGTTTTCGATCACTATCCCTGTCATCTAAGGGAATAGAATAGAACTAAATATTATATCAACACATTTGAAACACTACTAAATTAACGATGAAATCAAAGTTGATTCTGTCCCTAGCGAGGGGACTGTGTTTTCGATCACTATCCCTGTCATCTAAGGGAATAGAAT